>DAIDKG010000086.1 GCA_027450125.1 Bordetella sp.
CAGAGGCGATTTGCTCTACGTTCATATCGTCTGCGATACGCGCAGGGACTTGCGGGACTTGTTGGCGCGGCGGTTGTTGCGTATCGGGCAATGATTCGTGTCTGCATGGCTGCGCGATCAGCATAGGTCCACCGACTTTACGCGTTCGTCGTACAGACGCAAGGGCTTGTCGTCAGGTTGAGTCTTGCGGATTTGAGTATCGGTGAGCGCAGGCATGATGGCAGGCGCCGGTGGGGTAACTGACCCAGGCTGGGCAGGGGGAACTGCCTGAGCAGGGTACCCTGTTTCTCCAAGAGTTACCCCAACCGAGGGGTAGCTTGCAATGGACAGCCCCGGGCACCTACAGCCGAAAAAAATCCCCAGGAACTTGATTTTCCTGGGGATTTTGGATTCCAGCAGAAGGTGCTGGGCAGTGTATTGGTGGAGCCGGCGGGAATTGAACCCGCGTCCGTAAACCATCCACAATCAGTTCTACATGCGTAGTCGGCCTATTTGGATTTAACCCTGGACTTAGCCGGACGACGGGCCGGACCAAGGCGATTCACGTAGTTTAGGCATGCGCCGTGTGACCCCAGCGCAAACCGATTCCCTGTAAATGACGCTGCCGCGGTTCAAGATGAGGTTGCTTCGGGGGTTATAGCCCTAGGCAAGGATCCTTAGAAGAGTTGCCCCTTCTCCGCCCGACCCAAGGACAGATCGGTGCAGCGGCTCACCGCTTACGCGGCGAGAGCGAAACGCTCGTCGTTGGCGTTTAGTTTGTTTCCAGTGGTTTTACGAGCTTACTGGTGCTCGGCATGCTCTGAGCTGTTTCTTGATCCACGTCGAATCCGGATCGGCCCCGCATCATCATTGTAACCCGCAATTGATCAAAATAGCAGGTTTCGCGGCCCCGCGCGCAGTCATTCAGCCCAGCGCCATTCAGCTACATTCAGGGCTGGTGCCTACTCGCGCGCTGCTGTTTCAGGTTGAATAAAAGGGTAACTTTGCCTTCCGCCACGCCCAATGCCTCGCTGATCCACCGGCTGTCCCTGACGTTGTGGGGGCTGTTCCTGGCAATGCTGCTGGCGCTGTCGATATTGGGATTCGCCGCGCTGCGGCTGGTGGCCGATCGGGTGGTGCCGCTGGTCATACAGCAATGGGCGCAACTGAAGGCGCAAACCAACGAAGGCCTGCTCGTGCAGGCTGCGGCAAGCGTGCGCCGGCTGCGAACGGAACTGGTGTATCGCCTGGACAATGCTCCTCCCGGTACCATCGCGCGCTTTGACAGTCTGTTCGCGCGCAGTCCGGACGGGCTCTGGCGCGTGCGTCCTGAACTGGTGGATACGGTGCGCGCGCCCACGCTGTACCTGCACAACGGGCCCGACGGCCTGTCCGATTCGGAAAAGCTGCGCGCCGTGGTCAGCTACGACCTGTTGCGCGAGCAGGGGCCGGCGCTGGTGCCGCCCTTCTTTTCGGCCTACATGGATTTCGTGGAAAACGGATTGATGGTGTATTCCCGCGGCATCAACTGGGGCGGCAATGCGGATGCGAATGCCAGCAACGCCGACTACCCCACCATGCTGGGTTCCGATCCGCGCCGCAACCCCGAGCGCAAGGTCTTCTGGACGCCCGTGTACCTGGACCGCCAGGCACACACATGGATGGTGTCGGTCATTGCGCCGCTGGACTGGCAGGGGCGCTGGATAGGCACCGTGGGACACGACGTGACCATCCAGACCTTGATCGATTCGGTGGACAGCAATAGCGGCACGGCCGTGCGGCAGCTCATCATGGACAGCCACGGCAATCTGATCGCCTACTCGCAACTGCGCCAGCGCATCGCCCAGGCCCAAGGGCAGCTGCGGATCTCCATGCTGCAAAACCCGGCGCTCGAGCAGGTGCAGCGCATGGTGCTGGCGGCCGGCACCGACACCGGCGCGGGCCGCACGCCCGACGGCAGCCAGTGGGTGGCCTGGTCGCGCATCCGCGGGCCGAACTGGTTCCAGGTCGACGTGCTGCCGCAGGCGCGCGTCAATCGCCTGGTTCTGCTGGGCTGGCTGGCGATGTTCGTTGCCGGCCTGGTGATCCTGCTGCCCTTGCTGTGGCTGCTTCGCCGGCGTGTTCATACCCTGGTGACCCGCCCCCTGCTGAGGCTGACGGGCGCCGTGGACGCGCTCAGTCAAGGGCGGATGCCGCAACCCATCGCGCTGGGCGGTCCGGATGAGCTGGGTCGTCTGGCGGCGGCCTTCGACACCATGGTGGCCGAGCTGGCGCAGCGGCGCGAACAGCTCGTCACCCTGGCCGAACGCGACGCGCTCACCGGCCTGTACAACCGCAGGCGCTTCGAGGACGAGCTGGCGCGCTTCTTCAAGGACGATGCGGGTGCCGGCCAGCATGGCGCCGTGCTGTTGTTCGACCTGGACGAGTTCAAGTACGTCAACGACACGTTCGGCCATCTGGCGGGGGACGCAATGCTGGTACGCGTGGCGGGCGAGGCCGGGGCGCTGGTGCGCGACGGCGACATTCTGTGCCGGTTGGGCGGGGACGAATTCGCCGTGTTCATGCCCCATGCCACGCCGGCGGGCGTGCAGGCGCTGGCCGAACGCATCGTGCGCGCCGTGGCGCACACTACGCTGGAAATCGAGGGCAAGACCGTGCGCCTGACCACCAGCCTGGGCGTGGCGAACTATCCCGAGCACGGGCAAGGCGCCGAGGAACTGGTCTCGCACGCCGACATGGCCATGTACCAGGCCAAGCGCCTGGGCAAGAACCGCTGGAGCATCTACCGGCCAGACCATGACGCCGTGCAGGCGATGGCGGCCCGCATGGCCTGGAACGAACGCATCGACCGCGCGCTCGAGCGCAAGTTGCTGCGCCTGCACTTCCAGGGCGTGTACCGCGCGGACAACGGCGAACTGGCGCATCTGGAAGCCCTGCTGCGCATGGTGGACGAAACCGACCCGGCGCAGTGCATTCTTCCCGGCCAGTTCATCGGCCACGCCGAGAAAAGCGGCAGGATTCTCGATATCGATCGCTGGGTGCTGCGCGAAAGCATCGCGCTGCTGGCCGCGCATCCCGGGCTGCCTGCGTTGGCCGTCAACATCTCGGGCCGGTCGCTCGATGACCCCGATCTTCCCGATTACATCGCCTCCCAGCTGGCCGGGCATGGCGTGGCGCCGCAACGGCTGCTGCTGGAGTTGACCGAGACGGCCGCCATTTCCGATCTGCGTGATGCCGAGCGCTTCATCGACGCGCTGCGGCACACCGGCTGCACCCTGTGCCTGGACGACTTTGGCAGCGGCTTCGCCTCGTTTGCCTATCTCAAGCATCTGAAGGTCGGCGTCCTGAAGATCGACGGCATGTTCATCCGCGATCTACCGCGTGAGCACGGCAACCAGGTTTTCGTGCGCTCAATCATCGAGGTGGCGCGCAGCATGGGCCAGCATACCGTGGCCGAATTCGTGGAAGACGCCGAAACCCTGACGCTGCTGCGGGAGTACGGCATCGATTTCGTGCAGGGCTACTACCTGGACAGGCCCCAGGCGGATCATCCCGCGCTGCGCAGGTAAGGCGCCGCCCCAAGCGGGCCGGCGCGGCACTTCAGGCCGGTGTTGCCTCTCGCGCGGATCCACCCGTCCGAGTGAAACCGTGCGTGGTATCGCTTGATAAAAGACTTACAGCATGCCGATGCCTTGAGGGATGGCCCAGTTCTGCGGGTTTGGCAGGCGTGATCGAGACCATGCGGTCTGACCGTCTGCTGGCGGC
>DAIDKG010000087.1 GCA_027450125.1 Bordetella sp.
CGCCGAGGCCCTGAACAGCCGCGCCGCGGCGCTCGCAAAACTGGGCCGATTCGACCAGGCCCTGGACAGCATCGACCAGGCTATCGCACTCGGGTCGCCGAACTGCGCCGCAGCCTGCCAGGACATCGGCATCGCGCTACACAATCTCGGACTTCCCGCCCAAGCCCTGCCCTACTACGAACGCGCGCTAGCCCTCGATCCCGACCACGCCGATCTGCGCTTTCACCGAGCGCTGGCGTTGCTGAGCGTAGGCGACCTGGCCCGCGGCTTCGAGGAGTATCGCTGGCGGTTCCGGGTTGAGAACCGGTCAAAGCCCATCAAGCCCGACTGGCTCGTCTGCCCCGAATGGGAAGGCGAACCGATCGCCGGCAAACGCCTTGTGATCTACGTCGAACAGGGCCATGGCGATACCCTGCAATTCGTCCGCTATGCGCCGATGGTGGCCGCATGCGGCGCCCACGTCACGCTATTTGTGCCGACGGGATTACTCAAGCTGCTGCGCGCTTCGATGCCGCAGATCGAGGTGGCCGACCGGCTACCCGAGACCGCCGCTTTCGATTTCCAGATTCCCATGCTGTGCCTGCCGCGAATTTTCGGCACGACGCTGGGCACCATTCCCGCTGAAATTCCGTATTTGATCGCCGACGAGACGGCAGCGGCTGCCTGGTCGCAGCGCTTGGCTGCACTACCCGGTCAGGCGGGCCGCGAACTCAAGGTGGGACTGGTCTGGGCCGGCAGCAAAAGCCTGCCCAGCGTCGACGCGCGCCGCAGCCTACATCTCGCGCAGCTTGCCCCGCTCGCGGCCATACCCGGCATTCGGTTCATCAGCCTGCAGATCGGCGAGCCGGCCGAGCAAGCCGCAACCCCGCCCGACGGCATGCAGCTGGTCGACTGGACCGGAGAAATCCACGACTACGCCGACACCGCTGCCCTGGTCGCGGGTCTGGACCTGGTGATCACCGTCGACACCTCGGTGGCGCACCTGGCCGGGGCGCTGGGCCGCCCCGTCTGGATCCTGTCGCGCCGCGACGGCTGCTGGCGCTGGCTGTTGAACCGGGAGGACAGTCCCTGGTACCCGACTGCGCGCCTTTTCCACCAGACCGACATGGGCGACTGGAGCCCTGTGATCATGCGAGTCGCGGCGGCACTGCAGGAGTTTTCCTTGCAGCACGGCGCTGCCGGGCCAGACTCGGCCATCGGCACGCCAGCCGGCGCCGACGCACACCAGCGCGAGGACGCGCTGGCGTGCGTCAGGCACGGCCTGCAGCTGAACTACCAGCGGCGTTTCGATGAAGCCGTGGTGAGTTTCGATCAGGCCGTCGCTCTGCGCCCCGATTTCAGCGAAGCCTGGGCCAGCCGAGGCATCGCCTTTTTTGCACTCGGCCGCTTCGGCGATGCAGCAGCCAGCTACGACCGCGCGCTGGCGCTGCGGCCCGATGCCGAAATCTTCAGCATTCGAGGCCTGGCCCTGTACATGCTCGGCAGGTCGGAAGAAGCCGTGGCCAGCTACGACCAGGCACTGGCGCTGCAACCGGACTACGCCGAAGAGCACCTGAACCGCGCCCAAGCCCTCCTGCGCGCAGGCGATCTGGCGCGCGGTTTCGAGGCTTATGGCTGGCGCTTTCAGGTCGAGGACCGCCCCGCGCGGCCCGACTGGCTGGCCTGCCCCGAATGGAACGGCGAAGCCGTCGTCGGCAAACGACTGGTGATCTTTCACGAACAGGGTTTCGGCGACAGCCTGCAGTTCGTGCGCTACGTGCCGATGGCGGCCGCGCGCGGCGCGCAAATCACGCTTTTCGTCCCGCCGGCACTGACGCGGCTGCTGCGCGCGTCGCTGCCTGGCATCGAGGTGGTCGACAGCCTGCCCAGGAACTCCGTGTTCGACTACCAGTCGCCGATGCTCGAGCTGCCGCGGATCTTCGGCACGACGCTGGATACGATACCCGCCCGGATTCCCTACCTGGCCGTCGATCCGGCCGCGGCGGCGGCCTGGGCCCGGCGGCTGGCCGACTTGCCCGGCCTGGCGAGGCCGGACCTGAAGGTCGGCCTGGTGTGGGCCGGCGGCAAGGATCGGCCTTATGACGAATACCGCAGCATGACGCTCGCGCGGTTCGCCGGGCTCGCGGCCATTCCGGGCGTGCGCTTCATCAGCTTGCAGCTGGGCGATACGGCCGCGCAAACCGGGACGCCGCCCCCTGGGCTAGACCTGATCGACTGGACCGGCGAGATCGTCGACTACGCCGATACGGCCGCGCTGGTCGCCGGCCTGGACCTGGTGATCACGGTCTGCACTTCGGTGGCCCACCTGGCCGGAGCGCTGGGCAAACCGGTCTGGATCCTGCTGCACGACGGATGTTGCTGGCGCTGGCTGACGAACCGCAGCGACAGTCCGTGGTATCCGAGCGCGCGCCTGTTCCGGCAGCCGGCGCTGGGGCAATGGGATCCCGTCATCGCCGACGTTGCAGCGGCGCTGCGCAGCCTTGCGCCGACCGCAGCAGCCTGCGGTCCGGAAACCGCTACCGGCGATGCGCCAGCGCTCGTCAATCAAGGCGTCCAGCTGGCTCATCAGCGCCGCTACGACGCTGCCCTGGCGAACTTCGACCAAGCCATCGCGCTGGACCCCGGCCTCGCCGAAGCCCTGCTCAACCGCGGCATCGCGCTTTTCTGTCTCGGACGCCTGGACGAGGCGATCGGCAGCTACGACAGCGCGCTGGCGCTCAAGCCCGATTGGACCGAGGCGCTCGGCAAGCGCAGCGCAATTCTGGACACCCTGGGCCGGTGCGCCGAGGCGCTGGCCGGCTACGACCGCATACTGGCGCTCGAGCCGGATCGCCCCGATGTGCATTGGAGCCGCACACGGGCGCTGCTGCGCTGCGGCGATCTGGCCCGCGGCTTCGAAGCCTACCGTCTGTGCCTGCAGCGCTACGCGGAGCCATCCGCGCTCGCATGCCCGGAATGGCAAGGCGAGCCGCTGGCCGGCAAGCGGCTGGTCATATTCTGCGAGCATGGCTATGGCGACACCCTGCAATTTGTCCGCTACGCCCCGATGGCAGCCGAGCTCGGCGCGCACGTCACCTTGCTCGCACGGCCGGCGCTGACCAGGCTGCTGCGAGCGTCGCTGCCCGGCATCGAGGTGGTCGACAGCCTGCCCATGAGCGCAGCGTTCGACTTCCAGGTTCCCATGCTGTGCCTGCCGTCGCTTTTGGGCACGACCCTGGACACCGTCCCCGCGCGGATACCCTACCTGCTTGCCGATCCGGCCGCTGCGGCGGCCTGGGCGCATCGCCTGGCGGCGCTGCCGGGCCTGAAGGTCGGCCTGGTATGGGCCGGCAGCGGCGCAAGATCGAACGACGCGCACCGCAGCCTGAAGCTGGACCAGTTCGCCGCGCTCGCAGGCGTCGGACAAGTGCAATTCGTCAGCCTGCAGATCGGGGAGCCGGCCGGCCAGGCAAAAGCGCCTCCGGCCGGCCTCGCGCTGGTCGACTGGACCGACGAGATCGGCGACTACGCCGACACGGCCGCGCTGGTCGCGAGCCTGGACTTGGTGATTTCCGTCTGCACATCGGTCGCGCACCTGGCCGGAGCGCTGGGCAAACCGGTCTGGATTCCCCTGCATTACGACAGCTGCTGGCGCTGGCTGCTGGATCGTGAAGACAGCCCGTGGTATCCCACGGTGCGCCTATTCCGCCAGCCGGCCATGGACGCATGGGATCCGGTCATGGCCGACATGGCGTCGGCGCTGCAAACGCTGGCATCGCAGAAGTCGCTGGAGAACAGCTTGGCCAATGCCCGGGCCGATGCCGTGGCGCTGGTCAAACAAGGCATCCAGCTGGCCGGGGAGCAGCGCTTTGAGCAAGCCATCGCCCGCTTGGATAGCGCTATTGCGCTCAGACCCGATTTTGCCGAAGCGCTGATCATGCGCGGCATCTTTCTCTTCAACCTCGGGCGCTACGATGAGGCGGTGGACAGCTACGACAGCGTGCTGGCGTTCCAGCCCGACG
>DAIDKG010000088.1 GCA_027450125.1 Bordetella sp.
AGGTTGAAATCGGGCGCATCGATGCCCACGAAGACCGCGGGCGGCTGTTTCAGCAGGCGCCTTTTCGTATCGCCGTAGATGGACAGCAGGCTGGGCAGGCGTTTCAAGGCGTCGACAAAGCCGAACACCGTCAGCGCATGCATGTCGTGCCAGGATTCGAAGCCCTGCTCGATCATGCGCGGACCGCCTATGCCGCCGATCCCCACGCCGGGAAAACGCTGCTGCAGGCCGGCAATGACGCGGCTGGCCAGCAGGTCGCCGGACGGTTCGCCGGCCACCATGCCGATGGCGCGGGCGGTCGGCGTGCTCATGGGCGGATGATGCCGCGCCTTGAGCTTTCGACGAATTCCAGCAGGGTGCGCAATGCGTCGAACGCTTCGGGCTCGGCCTGCATCTGGGCACGAAACTGGATGCACGCCTCATCCAGCGTAAGGCCGCGGCGATAGAGCGACTTGTACGCGTCGCGCAAGGCCGAGATGGCGATCGAGCTGAAACCGCGCCGCTTCAGGCCTTCGACATTGATGCCCGCCGGACGGCACGCGCCGTCGTTGCCCGAGGCCAGCACGAAGGGGGGAACGTCCTGTACCAGCGATGTGCCGCCGCCCACCATGCTGTGCGCGCCGATCTTGCAGAATTGATGCACACCCGTCATGCCGCCGACGATGGCCCAATCGTGCACTTCGATGTGGCCGGCCAGCTGCACCGAGTTGGCAAGGATGGTGTTGTCGCCGATGCGGCAATCGTGCGCGATGTGCACGTAGGCCATGATCCAGTTGTCGCTGCCGACGACGGTCTTGCCGCCGTCCTGCACCGTACCGGTGTTGAAGGTGGTGAACTCGCGCACCGTATTGCGGTCGCCGATAATGAGTTCGGTAGGCTCGCCGCCGTACTTCTTGTCCTGCGGCATGCCGCCGATGGAACAAAATCGGTAGAAGCGGTTGTCGCGGCCGATGGTGGTAACGCCGTCGATGACGCAGTGCGAGCCCACTTCGGTACCGGCGCCTAGGGTTACGTCGGGTCCGATGACGCTATAGGGCCCCACGCTCACCGTAGGGTCGAGCTTGGCGGCGGGGTCGACAATGGCGGTGGGGTGGATGATTCCGGACATTAGCTTTCCAGGCTGCGGATCGCGCACATCAGCGTGGCCTCGGCCACCTCCTGGCCGTCAACCAGGGCGAGACCCTTGTATTTGCAAATGGTACGGCTCAGGCGCTCGGCCTGGACCTCCAGGCGCAACTGGTCGCCCGGCACGACGGGCCTGCGAAAGCGCGCCCCGTCCACGCCCACCAGGTAGTAGGCCGTCTTGTTGGTGTCCAGCGCCTGGTTGCCGTCTTCCCCGGCGAACGAGAAGATCGCTGCGGCCTGGGCCATGGCCTCGACGATGAGCACGCCCGGCATTACGGGCAGATGCGGGAAATGGCCTTCGAAGAAGGGCTCGTTGATCGAGACGTTCTTGAGAGCCACGATGGATTTGCCCGGCACCATTTCCAGAACGCGGTCGACGAGCAGCATCGGGTAACGATGCGGCAGCCGCTCCATAATCGCCTTGATGTCGAGTTCCATGCTGATTTTTTTCCTGAGTACGAGTTCGAAGTTGTTGTTGCGCCGCCATGTCGGCGGCGGCGTTGCGGCGCTGCGGTCAGGTTGCGCCGCCGCCTTTCTTTTCGAGCGCCCGCAGGCGCTTGCGCAGGTCGGCCAGGTGCGGAATCACCGCGGCGTTGCGCTGCCACTGGGCGTGCTCCGAGTAAGGATACACGGACGTGTAGTGGCCCGGCTTGGCAATGCTGGAGAAAATGCCGGTCTTGCCCGATACGGTCACATCGTCGGCGATCGTGATGTGGCCGGCAATGGCCGAGGACCCGCCGATGATGCAGCGCTCGCCGATGACGGCGGACCCTGCCACTGCCACACAGCCGGCGATGGCAGTATGTGCGCCGATGCGCACGTTGTGCGCGATCATGATGAGGTTGTCGAGCTTGACGTCGTCGGCGATATGCGTGTCGTCCAGCGCGCCACGATCGATGGTGGTATTGGCTCCGATCTCGACATCGTCGCCCAGCCTGACGCCGCCCAATTGAGGAATCTTGCCCCACGCGCCCTTGCCCCGGGTCGGATCGGGCGCAAAGCCGAAACCGTCGGCTCCGAGCACCACGCCGCTGTGCAAGATGGCACGCGCGCCCACGCTCACGCCATGGTAGAGCGTGACGCGGGCATGCAGCCGGCAGTCCGGCCCCAGGGTGGAGTCCTGCCCGATCACGCAGCCCGGTCCCAGGACCGTGCCGCGGCCGACACGGACACCGGACTCGATCACGCAATGCGGCCCCACGCTCACGCCAGGTTCGAGGTGCGCGTCGGCTGCGACGACCGCAGTGGGATGCACGCCGGGAGGCGGCAGCGGCCGACGCGCGGCGTCGAACCACTGCGCCAGGCGCGCATAGAGAAGGTAAGGCTGATCGCTGACCACCAGCGCGAAGGGCAGCGGCGCATAAGGCCTGAGCAACTCGACGGCCTGCTCCGGCACGATGACTGCCGCGGCCTTGGTGCCCAGCAGTTGCGATTGATAGCGCTTGTTGGTGAGAAAGCTGATTTCGCTGGAACCGGCACCCGACAAAGTACCGATGCCGCAAACCCGGGGCAGGTTTTGCCCTGCCCCGCCGGCCGGGCCAGACGGTTCGATCCGCCAGCTCAGGCCTTGCGTGTCGGCACCCGCCAGAAGTTCGTCAAGAGTGGGCGCGTGAGCGGGATCCAAAAGAGCCGGCATGGAAAAACCGCAAGACTTATCGCTGTCAGGCGATCAGTTCAGGGCCTTGATCACCTGGTCGGTGATGTCGACACGCGGATTGACCGTGACGGCGTCCTGGATGATCAAGTCGTAGTTCTGCTGCTCGGCGATCTTCTTGATGGCCGCATTGGCCTTGGCGACGATGGACGAGAATTCTTCGTTGCGGCGGCGGTTGAAGTCTTCCTGGAATTCCTGGCGCTTGCGCTGCAGGGTCGCATCGAGATCGGACAACTGGCGCTGGCGCGCGGCGCGGTCGCTGTCGGACAGCACCGGACTGTCTTTCTGGAACTGCTCGACCTTGGCGCGCAACTGCGCGGCCAGTTTCTGCAGATCGGCGTCGCGTCCCTTGAACTCGGCTTCGATCTTGGCTTGCGCCGCCTTGGCGGGGGCCGACTCGCGCAGGATGCGCTCGGTGTTGACGAAACCGATCTTGGTGCCTTGGGACGGGGCGCCAGAAGCCGCAGCCGGCGCCGTGATCGTCGTCGCGGCCTGGGCCGTGCCCAAGGCGGCCGAGCCTGCCAGCAGCGTGGCGGCCACCGTCAAGGCACCGCGACGCACGATGCGGGAATGGGTCATGCGGACAAAGTCAGACATTGAAACTCTCACCTGAAAGTACATGCCGCTTCAAGCGGCAAAAAACGAAATCTGCCTGGGGCAGTATTGTGCCATGCCCGAAGGCATGGCCATGAGGAATGAAGCAAAAATCAGAAAGCCGTGCCGATCTGGAACTGGAAGGCTTCCTTGTTGTCGCCAGGCTTGGCATTGAGTGCCTTGCCCATGGATATCTGCAGCGGGCCGATGGGCGACTGCCACGACAAGCCGACGCCAGCCGAAAAGCGCCAGGCGCACGGATCGGTGATGGTGAACCCGTAGGCATTGGAATACGTGCCGCTGGAACACCCGGTGCTACCCGGAACCGAGCCAGTCGGCGCCACCTGGCCCGCATCGGCGAACAGGAACCAGCGCAGCGTGCCTTCATGGCCGGTGCCAGGCACCGGCAGGTACAACTGCACGCTGGCCGCCAGCATGCGCTGGCCGCCCAGATAGTCGCCCGTGTTCTGGTCGCGCGGCCCCAGCGACGAGGACGAGTAGCCGCGCACCGAGCCCAGGCCACCGCCATAGATGTCCTTGATCACCGGGAACGGCTTGCCGCCGTACGCGAAACCGTAATTGGCCAGGCCGTTGAAGGCCAGGGTATACGAGCGGCTCAGGGGGATGTAGTACTGCTGCTGCGCGCTCAGCATGCCGTACTTCAGGCCCACCGTGCCGACGTCGGCGCTCAGCTTGGTGTATGAGCCGCGGGTAGGCGACAGAGCGCTGTCGCGGGTGTCCTTGGACCAGCCGGTATTGAGAATGAGCGCATTGGTGGTCTTGCCGTAAGTATTGACATAGTTCGCGTAGGACCAGGGCGAATTGTTGCCGTACAGGCCGATGGTATTGCGCTCGACCGTGGCGCCCAGGAAGATGCGATCAGTGTCGGTGATGGGAACGCCGAAGTTCAGGCCCGCACCAAGAGTGCGGATCATGTACTGGCCCGAGTCGGCAAGCCAGGGACGGGTCAGGCGGTAGTAGACGGATGCCGTGCGGCTGATGCCGTCCTTGGTGAAGTAAGGATTGGTCTCGGACAGCACTGCCGACGACTGCACGCTGCTGGTGCCGACATTGAACGACACGTTGTGGCCGCTGCCGAACAGGTTGTCCTGGCTGATGCCCGCCTGGAAGATGGCCCTGTCCGCCGAACCGTAGCCCACGCCCAGGTTGACCATGCCGGTGGGCTTTTCCTTGACATTGACCTTGACGTCGACCTGGTCGGGCGAGCCCGGCACGGGATCGGTCTTGACGTCGACACTGGTGAAATAGCCCAGGCGGTCGATACGGTCGCGCGATTCCCGGATCTGGTTCGAGTCGTACCAGGCGGCTTCCTGCTGGAGCATTTCACGGCGGATGACGGTGTCGCGGGTACGCGTGTTGCCGGCCATCTGGATACGGCGCACGTAAACCCTGCGGCTCGGGTCGATGTAGAACGTGAGGTCGGCTTCGTGCTTGGCGCGATCCAGCTGCGGGCTGGGATTGACGTTGGCGAAGGCATAGCCCAGTTCGCCCAGATAGTCGGTGATCGCCTTGGCCGTCTTGTTGGTCTGCGAGGCATCGAACACCGTGCCAGGCTTGACCGTCACCAGCTTTTGCAGCTCGGAGTCCAGGCCCAGCATATTGCCGGCCAGCTTGACGCTGCGCACCTTGTAGGGCTTGCCCTCATGGATGGAAATGGTGATGTAGATGCTGGTGCGGTCGGGCGAGATCGTGACTTGGGGCGGCTCATTGGAGTATTCCAGGTAGCCGTGGTTCAGGTAGAAGGAGCGGATTCTGTCGACGTCGGCCTCGAGCTTTTCGCGCGAGTATTTGTCGGTATCGGTATACCAGGTGAACCAGCCCGGGGTGCTCATGTCGACCTGGTCCATCAGGGTGCTGGTGGAAAAGGCCTTGTTGCCCACGAAATGGATGCCGCGGATCTTGGCTCGGGCCCCCTCGAAGATGTCGAAGGCGATGCCCACGCGGTTGCGCGGCAGCGGGGTCACCGTGGCGTTGACTTCAGTGCTGTATAGACCCTTGCTGAGATATTGCTGCTTGAGCTCGGTCTCGGCCTGATCGAGCGTGGACTGATCGAAGATCCGGCCTTCGGCAAAACCCACCTTGGCCAGCTCGGCCACGATGTCCTTGGATTGGAACTCGTGCATGCCGGAGAACGTGATGGAGGCGACAGTGGGGCGTTCGGCCACTGTCACGATCACCACATTGCCTTGCGTGCCGACGTTCACGTCGTTGAACAAATTGGAGGCATACAGACGGCGCACGGACTCGTCCGCGTCCTTCTGTGTGAATGTCTGGCCCACCTTGAAAGGCAGATAGCCAAATACCGTGCCGGCGTCGACCCGCTGAAGGCCCTGGACACGGATATCCTTGACGACGAAAGGTTCGAAAGCCTGCGCCCAGGCCGGCGTCAAGAGTACGGCCCCGATTAGCAGATACTTCAGCAAATACCTCAGCGACGGGTGGAGCACTCGCTGAAACATCCGGCGACAAAACATAAGCTGACGTATCCTTAGATGGGCGGTAAACCGAGCATTTTATTCGATTCGCGCCTAGGTGAACAGGCGGGCAAAATCATTGAAAAGCGCCAGCCCCATCAGACAGACCAAAAGGCCCAGGCCGGTGCGCTGGCCGATCTGCATCCAGCGCTCGGGCACCGGGCGGCCGCGAACGACTTCGAGCAGGTAATAAAGCAGGTGGCCGCCGTCCAGCATGGGAATGGGCAGCAGGTTGAGCACCCCCAGGCTGATGCTTATGAGCGCCAGGTAGGCCACGTAGGCCGCCAGCCCGATGCGGGCCGTCTGGCCGGCATAATCGGCCATCGTCACCGGGCCGCTGAGATTGCGCCAGGACACGTCGCCCACCGCCATGCGTCCCATCATGCGCAGCGACATCAAGGCAGTATCCCAGGTGCGTCGCGCGCCATGCCGGACACTGTCGAGCACACCGTAGCGCACCGTCACCATGGGCACGTCGCCGCCCAGCATGATGCCGATGCGCCCGACTTCACGTCCGTCGCTCCGCTCGGACCGCGGCACCACATGCACGGATATCGGAACGCCGCCGCGCATGACGGTCATGGGAAGCGAAACACCCGCGTGCCGCTGGATGTAGGCGACCAGCGTGGAGGTGTCGAGCGGGCCTGCCAGATTGCCCACGGCGGTGATCGTGTCCCCAACCTGCAGTCCTGCAGCCTGGCCCGGGCTGCCGGTGCCGACTTCGCGTACCACCGGACGCGGCTGCTCCAGGTGCAGGCCCGTTCGCGCCACAGGGTCGCCCTGGGACGGATCCAGGCGATTGCCGGTCTGGAGCAGCAGCGTACGCCGCTGGATGCCGCCCGCGGCCGATTGCACATCCAGCACGGCCTGCCCGCCCGAAGACAGCACGTCCAGCAGACGCCAGCGCGCGTCGTTCCAGGACGCCACGGCATGGCCGTCTATCGCCAGGATCCTGTCGCCTGCCGTCAAGCCTGCCTGGCCGGCCGGGCTGCTGGCCTCGGGCTGGCCCAATATGGGCGCCGGCATGCGTGTGCCGGCCATGTCCAGAGCGGCATAGAACATCACCGCGAGCAACAGATTGAACAGCGGTCCCGCCGCCACGATGGCCATGCGCCGCCATACCGACTGGGTATTGAAGGCATGCGCCGCCTCGGCCCGGGACGCGCCCGGCGGCGGATCGTCCTGCATCTTGACGTAGCCGCCCAGTGGGATGGCCGAGACGGCCCATTCCGTGCCGTGCCTGTCGGTGCGGCGCAGCACGACCCGGCCGAAGCCGATCGAGAAACGCAGCACCCGCACGCCGCACAGACGCGCCACCCAATAGTGGCCCAGTTCGTGGAATGTGATGAGTATGCCGAGTGCGGCGGCAAAGGCGATCAGCGTCAGGAACATGTATGGCGGAGCAGTGCTTTGAAACGTCGGGAGGGTTCCTGGAGCGTCGGCTACCGGGTTTTCAAAGCATCGAGGCCGCCTTGCGCGATGGCGATGCCCGCCTGGCGGACACCGAAACCCGCACTGCCCCGCCGACGATCGACGAACCCGGAAAACTCAGGCCAGCTCCAGATTGCCGGCATAAGCACGCACCGCGGCGTCCACCGCCAGCACGTCTTCCAACGAACCCAGCGTAGCAGATGGCCGGCCCGCCTGCCACTCCAGGGTGGCCTCCAGTACCCGGGCGATCCGGGTATACCGCAGGCGGCCTTCGAGAAAGGCCTGCACCGCCACCTCGTTGGCGGCATTGAGCGCGATGCAGGCGCCCTGTCCTGCCCTGAGCGCGTCAAAGCACAGGCGCAGGCAGGGAAAGCGCGCGTAGTCCGGCGTCTCGAAATCCAATCGCCCCGCGCGGGCCAGATCCAGCATTCCCACTCCGCTCTCCAGCCGATCGGGAAAGCCCAGGCCGTAGGAAATCGGCGTGCGCATGTCGGGATTGCCGAGCTGCGCCAATACCGAGCCGTCCACATACTCCACCAGCGAATGCACCACGCTTTGCGGATGGATCAGCACCTCGATGCGCTCGGGCGGCATGGCGAACAGCCAGTGCGCCTCGATGACTTCCAGGCCCTTGTTGACCATGGTCGCCGAATCGACGGAAATCTTGCGGCCCATGCTCCAGTTGGGATGGGCGCAGGCCTGTTCGGGGGTGACGTCGTGCAGAGCCTCGGGCGGGGTCAGGCGAAACGGTCCGCCCGACGCCGTCAGCAGCAGCCGGCGGACCCCTGCGGCGGGTTGCGCGGGTGCCAGGGCACGGCTGCCTGCGGGGCCGTGATGCGGCAGACACTGGAAAATCGCATTGTGCTCGCTATCTATCGGCAGAAGCTCAGCGCCATTGTCGCGCACCGCCTGCATGAACAGCGTCCCCGCGGCCACCAGGGCTTCCTTGTTGGCCAGCAGGATGCGCTTGCCGGCGCGCGCGGCTGCCAGCGCCGACGGCAGGCCTGCCGCGCCGACGATGGCCGCCACGACCAAATCGCACCGCGTGTCGGCTGCCGTATCGGCCAGCGCCTGCGCGCCCACCCGGACTTCGGGCAAGGCACCGCCGCGCCAGGCCGCGCAGAACCGCGCACGCGCGCCATCGTCGGGCACCACCACCACGCAAGCGCCGCACGCGGCGGCCTGTTCGGCCAGGCTTTCCATGCGGCTGTTGGCCGACAGGGCGTAAACCCGCAGCCGATCGGGATGCCGCGCGATGACGTCCAGCGTGCTCACCCCTATGGATCCGGTCGAGCCCAGTACGACGACGCTCCTGGGCCCTGTTGCCTGCGGCGCGGTCAAAACAGGGCTCCCGAAATCAGCAGCGCGATGGGCACGACAGGCAGGATGGCGTCAACGCGGTCGTACACGCCGCCGTGGCCCGGCAGCAAGCCGCTGGAATCCTTGACGCCGGCGCGGCGCTTGAGCAGCGACTCGAACAGATCGCCCATGATGGATACCGCGCCCAACAGCGCCGCAATGGGAATGGCACCCCACACCGACCAGCGGTCGTCGAGCATATAGCCGAACCTGTCCGGCCACCAGGCGCCGACCAGCGTCACCACCACCGCGCCCA
>DAIDKG010000089.1 GCA_027450125.1 Bordetella sp.
ATGGCCGGTGCCATGCTGGACGTGTTCCGCGTCGAACCGCTGCCGGACGGGCATCCTTTCTGGACGCATCCGCGCATCAGGATCACGCCGCATGTGGCTGCCATCACGTTGCGGCGCGAAACCATCGAGCAGATCGGCACCAAGATCCTCGCCTTCATGCGCGGCGAGACCATCACCGGCGTGGTGACCCGCGAACGCGGCTACTGAACGGGTCAGTGCGCGCCGGCCGCCGCTTCGGCTGCGCCGCCGCCGCCCTGGCTTTGCCTGCGATGCTTGGAAAACCAGACCATCCCTGTCAGCAGCAGGAAAATGATCGCAGAGCCGAAGAAAAGGTCGACCGCCGACATGGTGTAGGCCTGTACGTTGATGATGTTGTTTAGCATCCCCAGCGACTGCCCCTGGCTGAATCCGTCGTGCTGAAGCGCGCCCATGGCGTGATCGAAGGCCTGCTGCCCCGGCTTGGCGACTTCCGTCAGCCGGGCGTGATGCAGTGTCGCCCGATTGTCCCAGAGCGTGGTGATGATCGAGGTGCCGAAGCCCCCGGCCAGCAGGCGGGCGAAGTTCGACAGGCCCGCGGCCGCCGGGATGCGCCAGGGCTCGATCTGCGACAGTGTGATCGAGGTCAGGGGCACGAAGAAGCCGGCCATGGCCGCACCCTGGATGATGGTGGGAATCACCAGCGTGCCCACGTCGGTCTCGGTATTGAAACCCGCCCGCATCCACGACACCGTGGCGAAAATGAGGAACGACACGGTGACGATGGCGCGCGGATCGAAGCGGGTCAGGAGTTTGCCGACCACAGGCGTGAGGAGGATGGCCAGGATGCCCACGGGCGCGGTCACCATGCCGGCGTAGGTGGCGGTGTAGCCCATATAGGTCTGCAGCCATAGCGGCAACAGGACGACCGTTCCGAAGAACACGCCGTAGGCCACCGCCAGCGTGGCCGCACCGACCGTGAAGTTGCGGACTTTGAACAGCCTCAGATCCACCACGGGATGATTGTCGGTGAGTTCCCAGATGATGAAGAACACGAAGGCGACGACGACCAGGATGGCCAGCACGACGATGGTCGTACTGCCGAACCAGCCCAGTTCCTTGCCCTTGTCCAGCATGATCTGCAGGGAACCCACCCAGACCACCAGCAAGGCCAGGCCTACCTTGTCGATCGGCAGCTTGTGCGTGACCGATTCCCGGTCCTTGTAGATGTTCCAGCTGATCCAGGCTGCGATCAGGCCCACCGGGACATTGATGTAGAAGATCCAGGGCCAGGTGTAGTTGTCGGATATCCACCCCCCCAGCAGCGGCCCGGCCACGGGTGCGACCAGCGTGGTCATGGCCCAGATGGCCAGCGCCATGCCGGATTTTTCTTTGGGGAAACTGCCCAGCATGAGGGTCTGCGACAGCGGGATCATGGGGCCGGCCACGGCGCCCTGCAATACGCGGAAGGCCACCAGCGCCCCGAACGTGGGCGAAAAGCCGCACAGCCACGAGGACAGCACGAAAAGCAGCGTCGATAGCAGGAACAACCGTACCTGGCCGAAACGCTGGGTAAGCCAGCCTGTCAGCGGCACGGTGATGGCGTTGGCCACCGCGAAAGACGTGATGACCCAGGTGCCCTGGCTGGTACTCACACCCAGGTTGCCCGAAATCGTCGGGATCGACACGTTTGCGATCGAGGTGTCGAGCACGTTCATGAACACCGCAGTCGAGAGCGCGACCGCCCCCAGGATGCGCTTGCCGCCTTCCAGCGGCGGATAAACCTTGGGCGCCGGCGGCGTGCCGGCGGGCTTGGCGGCCGGCGCGTCCGGGGTGTGGTCTTGAGTGTCGCTCATGGCTGTGCAGACCTTATTGCAGGTTGGCCTTGATGATGTTGTCGATCAGCGCGTCGGCCTTGGCGTTCGATTGGTCGAAGACCGGCGTGCTCAGGGCAGCCTGGCTCTTTTCGGCCTTGGCCGCGTCGCCGGGGGCCGCTGTGTCGACCTCGACGTCCATGGACAGCCCCACGCGCAGCGGATGCTGCTTCAACTCTTTCGGATCGATGGCTACGCGCACGGGCACGCGCTGCACCACCTTGATCCAGTTGCCGGT
>DAIDKG010000090.1 GCA_027450125.1 Bordetella sp.
GCTTTTTTATCTGTACTTGATTTGCGCTGCAAGCTTTGTGCACGGAAAGTAAAGATAAATTGCGCGGGCTGTTAGCTCAGTTGGTAGAGCAGCGGACTCTTAATCCGTAGGTCGAGTGTTCGAGCCACTCACAGCCCACCAGAATTCTCCTGATTTGTCAGGTACTTGACGCCACCTTCGCAGGTGGCGTTTTTGTTTCTGGCGTGTCGCTGTGACGCAAACGTGCCGTGGACATCATGACCGCGTCAATCGTCCTGGCATGATCCGTTAGGTTGGCCGGGCTTAGGTGTGCTACCGCTGCACCATCGCCCACGATTTCCACCGCCCAATCGCCCAAGGTAATGGGGGCTAGGTGAGTCTTTCCTGGGCGGCCTGTTGCAGTGTCGAATAACCCAGACTGGAATTTAGCCTGGGTGTGACGCTGAACAATCCGTCTCAGGCCGAATTGCCGTAAGAGAAAGCCGTATCAACTGATACCAATTCAAATATCAATACGGCAAATAAATCAATTTGCGCACATCAATCACGCGACTTACGATTGGCGGCATCCATCCGCCACCCGGGCACTGCGAATGCGACGGGATGGCGCATCAAGCTGGCACATTCATACCGACCGGTCAGGAGACACACGCATGATGGTCCGTTCAATCGGCGGTGCCGAGCGCGTTCCGTTGTCTTTGTCCACGATGCACCTTCGGTTGAACTGGCGCGGCCGATACGTAGAGAGGTAGAGGCAAAGCATGCGTGATGAAACGTCCGTCCTCAACCCAGGCCCCCCCGATAAAGGCAAGTCTTCCCCGGGCGCCGGGGACGAAATCAAGGCCATGCCGCATGGCCTGAAAGTGGATTGGTTTTTGCGTTCGCGGCTGAAATTGCGCCATTTGCAATTGCTTTTGATCATCGATGAACAGCGCAATCTGCACCGTGCAGCAGAGCGGATGAACATATCCCAGCCAGCCGCATCGAGGCTGCTTTCCGAAGTCGAAGCCATCTTTGGCCAACCGCTTTTCGAGCGACAGCCGCGTGGATTGATACCCACGGTACAGGGCGAAATTCTCATCCGTAACGCCGGCATGGCGCTGCGCACATTGACCCAGGCGGCCACGGAGATAAATGCCTTTACCCAAGGCCAGACTGGCATGGTCACCATCGGTACGGTAATGGCGCCGATGATCGAGCTGCTCGTGGATGCGATCGAGGAGGTGCGCGCGCAACACCCAGGACTTCACATCACCGTCGAACACGAAATCAGCGATGTGCTGGCGCCCAAACTGCTTGAGGGCGAGATCGATTTCGCGCTGGCGCGGATTCCCTCTGATCTCGATCCCAGGCAATTCACGTACCAGGAACTATGGGGCGAGGAGCTTTATCTGCTTTGCCGCGAGACGCATCCATTGGCCGGCAAGAAGACCGTGGGCTTGGCCGAGCTGGCGCAATGGCCGTGGGTTCTGCAGCCCCGTGGCACGCCGCTGCGGCAGAAAATAGAGCAGGTGTATCTGGCCGCGGGTGTGCCGATGCCCGCGTCCATCGTCAACTCCACCTCGGCGATCATGTCGCTCATCATGGTCAACCAGTCCGATGCCATCACGTCGCTGGAATGGAATGTCGCGAAACTCATGACAGGTACGAACCGCTTGTGCATGCTGCCATTTTCCGAACGCATGGTTCTTCAGCCGTATGGGTTGTTGACAGCCTCGGATCGGCCCCTTTCACCCGGAGCCCAGGTCATGCGCGAGGCCATCCTCAGACTGGCTAAGCGCCGCCATCCAAAAAAATTCCAGACCGATTTACGGTCGCTGCCTACATCGGCTTGACTCGCGTGGGCAAGCGGCGTGCGCGGCGCCGTGCGCATGCGTACCGCAAATGCGCGAGCGTAGTAAAAAATTCGAACAGCGCCGCAACGGCGCAGATGATTTGCAAGGCCATAAATAGGAGAGGTAATGAGCAAAATTCTGACGGCGTCTTATCCCAGCCTGAAGGACCGCGTTGTCTACATCACCGGAGGGGGAACCGGTATCGGCGCCTCGCTGACGGCCGGCTTTGCTGCGCAGGGCGCGAAGGTCGCCTTCGTCGATATTGCGCAAGAAGCAAGTCTTGCTCTGGTCGAGCAGATCGGCAAAGAGACTGGACGCGAACCCTTGTTCATCTCTTGCGACATTCGCGACATTGCTGCTTTGCGCGAGAGCATCGCTCAGACGCAGGCGCAGCTTGGCGATATCGACGTGCTCGTCAACAACGCCGCGAATGACCAGCGCCACAAGATCGAAGACGTGACGCCGGAGTTCTGGGACGACCGGATGGCGATCAATCTGAGGCCGCAATTTTTTACGGCCCAGGCGGTCGCGCCGGCGATGAAGGCTCGTCGAGCCGGCTGCATCATCAATTTTGGCTCCGTCTCCTGGAAAAAAGGCCAGGGGGGCATGCCTGCCTACACTGCAGCGAAAGCGGCAGTCCACGGATTGACGCGCGGCCTGGCGCGCGACCTCGGACCTTACGGGGTCCGCGCCAACACCATCATTCCGGGCTGGGTTCTTACCGACCGCCAGAAGACGCTTTGGGTGACGCCCGAGGCCGACGCCGAACGTGCCAGGCAGCAGTGCCTTTCCGACTGGGTAATGCCTGATCATCTCACTGCCATGGCCCTCTTTCTTGCAGCCGACGATAGCGCGGCTTGCACGGCGCAGGAGTTCATAGTCGATGGCGGCTGGATCTGACATGGGCGCCGCCGTTCGCCTTTGCGATCCGGCGGGTGCACTGCTCGGTGAGGGCCCTGTCTGGCATGTGCACGAGCAGGTGCTTTATTGGGTCGATATCAAGGGCAGGCGGCTGAATCGCTATACCCCCGGCGAGGAGGCCGTGCGGCGATGGGTGCTGCATGACAGGTTGGCATGGGTGCTGCCTCGGCGTTCGAACGGCTGGATTGCAGGTCTCTCGGGCGAGATCGGCATTTTGCAGCTGGAGCCGCAGCTGTTCTTTACGTCGCGTGTCCGGATCGAGCCCGAACTGCCTGGCAACCGCCTAAATGATGCGAAGACAGACGCCAATGGCACGATCTGGTTCGGAACCATGGACGATGGCGAAATTGCGCCCAGCGGCAGCCTGTATCGCTTGCTGCCTGATTTCTCCGTCGAACGCGTCGATACAGGCTACACCGTCGCCAACGGTCCGGCTATCGCACCGGACGGACGATATCTCTATCACACCGATTCCGCTGCGCGCACGATCTATCGTCATGTTCGTCACGCCGACGGCACGCTGGGGGCGCGCCAGCCTTTTATCCGCTTTGCGCAAGCGGATGGTTTCCCCGACGGCAGATATATTAGGTGGCATGGACTCAGCTACTGACGGAAAAGTAATTGTTGATGGAAATGAAATTAGTAACTATTCATCGAAACAACTAACAACCTATCGAAGACATGATATTGGGTTTGT
>DAIDKG010000091.1 GCA_027450125.1 Bordetella sp.
TTCGCGCAGGCGCGCGTACATGGCGTAGCCGTCAGGGTTCTCCGAGCCGATGAGCGCGAAATGCGCGCCGGGCCGCGCCTTGAGCGCATGCGCGGCGCGCAGCGCGCCCACGACGCCCGACGCTTCGTTGGCATGCTGCCCGCCGGAGATCAGCACGGCCGGATCGCTGCCCTTGACGTACGCGCACAGCACGGGCCGGCCCTGGCGCGTGCGCACCCCGAAGGGGTCGTCGCCGATCTGCCGCATTTCATGGGCGATGCGCGCCGGCGTCAGCGGCGCGTCGGCCTGTTCCAGCGGCAGGCCGGCGCCGTCCGGCGTCACCTGCGCCACGGACTCGTAGGCTTCGGTCGCGATGCGCACCTGGGCACCGCCTTGCACGGCGCGGCGCACGTCGGGAATGATCTGGCCGGGCTGAAGGCCGCGGCTGCCCAGCGGCCGCCCCGAATGCAGCTGGAACACTTCGAGCAGGCCGAAGTAGATGTCTTCATGCAGCGCCTCGACCGTGCTCATCGCCTCGCCGCAATAGCCCAGGTCCCGCTCGATGGCGGGGATGTCGACGCGGATTTCCAGGCGCTCGAAATAGGGCTCGCTGCTGCCCCAGGGATGCTTGCTCACGGCGTCCATCACCGCCGCATAGGCCAGCGAAAATTCCGTGTCGCGCGCCTCGTCCAGCCGCACGCCGCCGGCGTCGACGGCGCGCACCCAGCCGGTGGGCGACAGGGCATCCTGGCCGGCATGGTCCCGGGCCAGGCGGTTGGGCGCATAGACCCAGGCGCGCTTGACTCGGCCGCCCTCGTAGCGCAGCTCGACCTCGTAATACAGCTCGGCGGAGCCGGCGGCGAACGACACCTCGACGCCTTCGAGCATGCCTGCCAGCGGATAGGCTTCGAGCGTGAACCGCCTGGGCATGGCGGCCTCGTGCACCGGATGGCGGATGGCCACGGCCTGCAGGCCGGCAAGATCCGCTTCTTCCAGGAAATAATGCACCAGCGGCTTGTAGGCACTGCGCAACTTGGCGGTCACGCCGGCCTCGGCCAGGCGGCGCTCGGCATCGCGGCGGGCGGCCTCATCCTCGAAGAGCCAGGCCTCGATCTGGGCGCCTTCGTAGGAGGGATCGGAAAACTCGCGCACCCAGGTATCCAGGGTGCGTTCGAAACTCTGCTCCAGCAGCAAGCTCATTATGATGTCCGTTTTGGTCCGGTGAAAGTCCGCCGCCTATCTCGCGCCAGACCGCCTTTCCGGACAGAATACCAACATTCCCAACCCAGGAGGCCGTGATGCTGGAACTGCGCCCAGGCTGCGAATGCTGCGACCGGGACCTGCCGCCCGACGACCCCGGCGCGCGCATCTGCTCGTTCGAATGCACTTTCTGCGAAGATTGCGTGGAAAAGGTGCTGGGAGGACGCTGCCCGAATTGCGGCGGCGAACTCGTGCCCCGGCCACGCCGCCCCGCCCGGAAACTTGCCGCCAACCCGGCCTCCACCCGCAGGGTGCACAATCCCGACTGTGCCCTCTCTTCCATGTCCGTTTCCGTCACACACAGGTCATCATGAAACAAGCCGTCATTGCCATCGACATCCAGGAATCCTTCCGCCAGCTGCCGTTCTGGAGCGATGCGGACCTGCCCGCCTTCATCCGGGCCACGCAAGGCCTGCTGGATACGGCCGCAGCGCGCGGCATCCCCATCCTGCAGGTCTTCCATATCCACGGACCCGAAAAGCCGGCGAGCGTCTTCAGCCGCGACTCGGGCCATGTGAAGACGCTGGCCGAACTGAAGATGCCGCAACCGGCCGACGTGTTCTACAAGAAGGTGCATTCCTCCTTCTACGGCCTGGACGACGCGGGCACCAGCCTGCAGACCTGGCTGCGCGAGCACGGCATCGAAGAAGTGATCATCTGCGGCATCCGCACCGAGCAATGCTGCGAGACCACGGCGCGCCACGCGTCGGACGACGGCTTCAAGGTGAAATACGCCATGGATGCCACCCTGACCTTCGCGATGACCAGCCCTTCGGGCCGCGTCTACACGCCGCAGGAGATCAAGGACCACACCGAGCTGGTGCTGGTGAACCGCTTTGCCAGGATATTGCCGGCCGCGCAGGCATTGGTCGACTGACAGGCCGGATCGAGCCCGAAACCTGGCGCAACCCGCAGACACCGAGCGGACCTCATGGCCATCCCGGTTTATTTCGTCATCACGCGCGACATCGTCCTGCTGGATCTGGCGGGGCCGAGCGAAGTGTTCCGCTCGGCCAATCTGTTCGCGCCGGGGACTTTCGCGCAGCACTACTGCGGGCCGGCGCAAGAACTGGAAACCGGTTTCGCCGGCCTGTACCTGAGCCGACTGGAGCCTCTTCCCGCGCAACTGCCCGCGAACGCCCTGGTGGTGCTGGCGGGCCTGGTCGGCTCGAGCCCGGATTGGCGGGATCCGCACATCCGCGCCGTTGTGGATTGGCTCGGGCGCGGCCTGCCCCAAGGGTGTACGCTCGTCACGGTCTGCGCGGGCGCGCTGCTGGCGGCCAAGGCCGGCCTGCTAAGGCAGCGCGAATGCACCACCCATCACACCTGCCTGGCGCAGCTGGCCGAACTCGAACCCAGCGCCGGCATCCTCGACAACCGCATCTTCGTGCAGGATGGCGATGTCTACACCAGCGCGGGCATCACCGCCGGCATAGACCTGGCCCTGCATCTGGTGGCGCGCGTCTGCGGGCCGCAGATCGCCAGCGCGACGGCGCGGCACATGGTGGTATACCTGCGCCGCGCCGGGCAGGACCCGGCCCTCTCGCCCTGGCTGGAAGGCCGCAACCATGTGCACCCCGCGGTGCATCGGGTGCAGGACGCCATTCTGCGCGAACCGGCGGCGGACTGGTCGGCCGCCGATCTGGCGGACATGGCGCACACCAGCGCGCGCCATCTCAATAGATTGTTCGCCGAGCACGCCGGCTGCACGCCCATGGATTATCTCTACCGCATACGGTTGACCCTTGCGGGCGAGCTGATACGCGAAACGCGGTTGAGCCTGGAACAGATCGCAGA
>DAIDKG010000092.1 GCA_027450125.1 Bordetella sp.
TCCAGTAGTGCGCATAATTCAAGGCTGCGAACGCCGCGGCCAGCACCAGCGCGGCTGCGCCCAGCGAGAGCAGCAGTCCCCTGCGCGGCGGCATGCGCCGCAGGGCCAGGCAGGCCAGCAGGGCGCACAACGCGGTACCCAGGGCAGTGAGCCATGCCGGCGCAGTGCGGATCATGAGGTCGTCCCGGGCGGCCTGTAATTGTTCGCCCAGCATCTCGGCGCCGCTCATGCGTCCCATTGGCGTGGGAAACCGGCGCGCCCAGCTATCGGGCTGCGAACCCACCAGTACGTATTTGCCGCGGATCTGCGCCGCGGGTACCTGGCCGCGCAGCACTTGCAGATAGGATGCGACGCGCATGTGGCCGGCAGGGACGACGTAATCGATGCCGGTGCTGCCGCCCCGACCGGCCTGCCTCAATATGGCGTCCGCCTTGCCTTGCTCGCCGCCCGCGGCAAGCAAGGCAAGCACCACATAGCGGCAAATGCGGCCGTCCGGCAGGCGGGTGCGCCACTGCACGCGGCGGATGATGCCGTCGTTGTCCGGCAGGCTGTTCAGATAGCCCACGCCCGCAGCCACGGCAGCGAGCTTGTCGTTGGCAAGATCGTTGCGGGTAGGGGCGGCAAGGTGATCGAGCACGGCAGGCAGCACGACATGGCCGTTGCGCTGGATGGCCTCGCGCAGCAGCGCGTCGTCCTGCGGATTGGAGGCGGACTCGTCGGGCAGCAGGCCGACGGCACGCGCACCCTGCAGCTTGTCCAGCAGCCGCACGAGCACGCTGCGCGGCCATGGCCAGGGGCCCAGCTCGGCCAGCGACGCGTTGTCGACGGTGATCAGGAGAATGTCGGGCGAGGCCGGCCGGCTCGACCAGGCCATGGCCTGGTCGTAGAGGCTCTGGTCGAAGCGGCCCAGGCCGTTGAAGGAACCCAGCAGGGCGGCCGCCACGACCAGCAGGCCGATGAGCAGCTGGTCGGCCGACCAATTCAAGCGCCTTCGGCGTCCTTGTGCCTGGGCCATGTCAGCTCCGCCGGGCGCGGCTCACGGCACGATCGGGAACGGCGAAACGCGTTCGCCGGGTTCCTGTTCGGCAATATGCACCAGATCGAGGCGGTAACCCAGCGCGTAGGAAGAGCTCAGGCGCACGCCGTGCTGCGCGCGCAATTGCAGCTTCTGCCGGATATTGGACAGATGCGTATCCAGCGTGCGCGAGGTGGCCGGGATTTCGCGGTTCCACACGCTTTCGGCAAGCACGTCGCGCGACAGCAGGCGGCCGATGTTGCGAAAGAACAGCACCGCCAGGTCGAACTCCTTGGGTGCCAACACGATATTGCGGCCGTCCAGGGTGATGAAGCGCTCTGCCGGGTCGATGCGGTAGGCGCCGACCGTGAAGGCGGCTTCGGCCGACTGCACGGGCTGGGCGCGGCGCAGCAGGGCGCTGATGCGGGCCAGCAGCTCGGCATGGCGCAGCGGTTTGGAGATGAAGTCGTCGGCTCCGGCCTGCAAGCCCTGCACCACGTCCTCTTCCTGGCTGCGGCTGGTGAGCAGGATGACCGGAATGGCATAGCCGAAGTGGTTGCGCAGATGCCGCAGCACTTCGTCTCCGTTCATGTCGGGCAGCTGCCAATCGAGCAGCACCAGGTCGTAAGTGGTGATGCGCATGGCGCCCAGCAAGTCGACGCTTTGCTGGAAACTGTCGCAGTGGTAGCCGGCCGAGGCCAGTACCTGCTGAATCTGACGGGCCTGGTCCAGGTCGTCCTCGAGCGATGCGATCTTCATAGGTTTGCGCTTGTCGGTTAGACAACAAATGATGCAACCATATGAACGGCTCCGCCTTTACATCTCTTAAGGTTTGTAAAGAGCAAAGTGCGAAGATTTAAACAATATTACTTACTAATACATAGATGATGTATTGGTAACAATATTGCGCGGGCGAGAAAAGGCCGAGATGTCCCTGTTGCCCCCAGATCGCCAAAGGGTTCTCCCGCATGGTTTTTTTGACAAGCGGGTTCGGCTGGGCTAAGCTATCTGGCTCACTGCTACATTTGCGTTTAAAAAGGACTGCCAAGGGGATGTCTACCCGGGCGCCCGGCTTGCGCAATGTGCCGTTCGGTCGGCGCTCGACGAGGTTCGCGGGCGCAATGCGCGCATATCCTTCTTCACTATGCGGGCATGGCCGGAACGAGAGCCGCTCTTTTACGTATGCGACATGGTGCGACGGAAAACGGGCGGGTCTGTGTGAGCTGCCTACACATCCAGTGGTAATACGTAAAAGGAATTCCCGAGGCCATGCCTACCATCAGCCAACTCGTGCGCAAGCCGCGCGAAGTCAGCATCAGCAAGAGCAAGAGCCCTGCGCTCGAAAACTGCCCGCAGCGCCGCGGCGTCTGCACGCGCGTCTACACCACCACCCCCAAGAAGCCGAACTCGGCTCTGCGCAAGGTCGCCAAGGTGCGCCTGACCAACGGTTTCGAGGTCATCTCGTACATTGGCGGCGAAGGCCACAACCTGCAGGAGCACTCGGTGGTGCTGGTGCGCGGCGGCCGTGTCAAGGACTTGCCGGGCGTGCGCTACCACATCGTGCGCGGTTCGCTGGACCTGCAAGGCGTGAAAGACCGCAAGCAGGCGCGTTCCAAGTACGGTGCCAAGCGCCCCAAGAAGGCCTGATCCATTCAAGCCGATTGCAGTAAGTCATAAAGCCGCAAGACCCGAACGGCACACTGCCGCGAGGAACGTGCAAACGCACAGCATTTACGTATGCGTGCGGACCGTAAGGGGCCATTTGAATGAATGGCCACGGCCGTGGGGTCGAACAAGCCCGCGGTTCAACTGAATAGACACAAGGAAGCAAGAAATGCCCCGTCGTCGCGAAGTCCCCAAGCGCGAGATCCTGCCCGATCCCAAGTTCGGCAGCGTCGAACTCGCCAAGTTCATGAACGTTGTGATGCTGGACGGCAAGAAGGCCGTCGCCGAGCGCATCGTTTACGGTGCCCTCGAGCAAGTCCAGACCAAGACTGGCAAAGAGCCGCTGGAAGTCTTTAGTCTGGCCATCAACAACATCAAGCCCATCGTCGAAGTGAAGAGCCGTCGTGTGGGTGGCGCCAACTACCAAGTGCCGGTCGAAGTGCGCCCCGTGCGCCGCCTGGCCCTGGCCATGCGCTGGTTGCGCGAAGCCGCCAAGAAGCGCGGCGAGAAGTCCATGGACCTGCGTCTGGCCGGCGAGCTGATCGACGCCTCCGAAGGTCGCGGCGCCGCGATGAAAAAGCGCGAAGACACGCACAAGATGGCCGAAGCCAACAAGGCTTTCAGCCATTTCCGTTGGTAATACAAGGAATACCGAATCATGGCCCGCAAAACCCCGATCGAGCGCTATCGCAACATTGGTATCAGCGCTCACATCGACGCTGGCAAGACCACCACGACCGAACGCATCCTGTTCTACACCGGCGTCAACCACAAGTTGGGCGAAGTGCATGACGGCGCGGCGACGACCGACTGGATGGAGCAGGAGCAAGAGCGTGGCATCACCATCACCTCGGCGGCCGTGACCTGCTTCTGGAAGGGGATGGACCTGTCCTACCCCGAACACCGCTTCAACATCATCGACACCCCGGGACACGTGGACTTCACCATCGAGGTGGAGCGTTCCATGCGTGTGCTCGACGGCGCCTGCATGGTGTACTGCGCTGTGGGTGGCGTGCAGCCGCAGTCCGAGACCGTGTGGCGTCAGGCCAATAAGTACAATGTGCCGCGTCTGGCATTCGTCAACAAGATGGACCGTACCGGCGCCAACTTCTTCAAGGTCTACGACCAGATGAAGCTGCGCCTGAAAGCCAACCCCGTGCCCGTCGTCATCCCGATCGGCGCCGAAGAAAACTTCAAGGGCGTGGTCGATCTGGTGAAGATGAAGGCCATCTTCTGGGATGAGGCTTCCCAGGGCATGAAGTTCGACTACGCGGACATCCCGGCCGAACTGGCCGCGGACGCCAAGAAGTGGCGCGAGAACATGGTCGAGGCCGCCGCCGAGTCCAGCGAAGAACTGATGAACAAGTATCTCGAAGAGGGCGACCTCAACGAGGACGACATCAAGCAGGGTCTGCGCGTTCGCACCATCTCGACTGAAATCCAGCCCATGCTGTGCGGTACTGCGTTCAAGAACAAGGGCGTGCAGCGCATGCTCGACGCGGTTATCGACTACCTGCCTTCGCCCGTGGACATTCCTCCCGTCAAAGGCACCGACGAGGACGAGAACCCCGCCGTCCGCAAGGCTGACGATAGCGAGAAATTCTCCTCCCTGGCGTTCAAGCTGATGACCGACCCTTTCGTCGGCCAGTTGACCTTCGTGCGCGTCTATTCGGGCGTGCTGAAGAAGGGCGACACGGTGCTCAACACCGTCAAGGGCAAAAAGGAACGTATCGGCCGTATCGTGCAGATGATGGCCAACGACCGTATCGAGATTGACGAGATCGTCGCTGGCGACATCGCCGCTTGCGTGGGCCTGAAGGAAGTGACGACGGGCGAAACGCTGAGCGACCCGAGCGCCGCCATCGTGCTGGAACGCATGGTGTTCCCCGAGCCCGTGATTTCGCAGGCCGTGGAACCCAAGACCAAGGCCGACCAGGAAAAAATGGGCATTGCGCTGCAGCGCCTGGCTTCCGAGGATCCTTCGTTCCGTGTTCGCACCGATGAAGAGTCGGGCCAGACCATCATTTCCGGCATGGGCGAGCTGCACCTGGAAATCATCGTCGACCGCATGAAGCGTGAGTTCGGCGTGGAAGCCAACGTCGGCAAGCCCCAGGTGGCCTACCGCGAAACCATACGCAAGACCGTCGAAGAAGCCGAAGGCAAGTTCGTCAAGCAGTCGGGCGGCCGCGGCCAGTACGGCCACGCCGTGCTCAAGGTCGAGCCCTTGCCTCCCGGCGGCGGATACGAGTTCGTCGACGCAATCAAGGGCGGCGTGGTGCCTCGCGAGTTCATCCCCGCGGTGGACAAGGGCATCCAGGAAACCCTGCCGGCCGGTATCCTGGCGGGCTTCCCCGTCGTGGACGTGAAGGTCACGCTGCACTTCGGTTCGTACCACGACGTGGACTCGAACGAAAACGCGTTCAAGATGGCCGGTTCGATGGCGTTCAAGGAAGGCATGCGCAAGGCCAGCCCGGTCCTGCTCGAGCCCATGATGGCCGTTGAAGTCGAAACGCCCGAAGACTACGCCGGTACCGTGATGGGCGACCTGTCGTCCCGCCGCGGTATGGTGCAGGGCATGGACGACATGGTCGGCGGCGGCAAGATCATCAAGGCCGAGGTTCCCCTGGCCGAGATGTTCGGCTACTCGACCTCGCTGCGTTCGGCGACCCAGGGTCGCGCCACGTACACGATGGAGTTCAAGCATTACGCCGAAGCTCCCAAGAACGTGGCCGACGAAGTCATCGCCGCGCGCGCCAAGTAATCATCTACACATGGCCGCGTCCCGTCATCGGGGCGCGGCAATCCAACAAATTTTTTCCTTGCAATCAAAGGACAGAGATCATGGCAAAAGGCAAGTTTGAGCGTACCAAGCCGCACGTGAACGTGGGTACGATTGGTCACGTTGACCACGGCAAAACGACGTTGACGGCGGCGATCACGACGGTTCTGTCGACCAAGTTTGGTGGAGAAGCCAAGGGATA
>DAIDKG010000093.1 GCA_027450125.1 Bordetella sp.
GACGTGGTCGGGATCCGAATGCAGATCCCAATCGAGAAGCACGCACTCGATCGATGCATCTGCCATCACGATGGATCGCGCATCGTCGTCCGAGCTCGACCTGACGATGTCGATGCCCCGGCCGGCCAGGTCCTCGACCAGTGCCCGCACCGCGCGCCCGGAGGATGTGCCATCGTCCAGCTCGTCGCATACCACGAGCGCGCGCAGCTGCAATCGATCGGTGGTTTCAGGTTTCATGTCCGGCCCTTCCTTGTCGTGAACGCGCCATTGCCTTGATCGGTTCCATGTCGTCTTGATCTCCGGCCGCATGGCGCGGGTCGGGACTTGCGCCAGCATGGTCCTGGGACCTTGCATGAAGCTGAAGATCGCGCCGCTTTTTTTCGGCGCCTGCCCGCTGCAGCGCTTGCTCAGGCGCAAGCGCCGACAGTAACGCTCGATGTGGCGGCTTCGTTTGACTTACATCACTCGCCCGGCGCCGGGCCAGGCCTATTCTCGAATCATTCGATCGGGCATGCGCGCCTTCCGATATTGCGCGGCGCCTGCCGACCGGCGTCCTGAGCCGTATCAGCGGCGCCATATCCCACGCGAGAGATCCGGAGACCCCAACCCATGAATACCGTTCAAGGTCTGGCCGTGAAGACCCAGGAAAAGCCCGCCGCCTCGGCTCAACCCAATGCGCGGCGTCTCAGCCTGCCGCTACTCACCGGGGTCGTGATCGCCTCGATGATCGGTGGCGGGGCGTTCAACCTGCCCCAGAACATGGCCCAGAGCGCCGGACTCGGGGCGGTCGTCATCGCATGGGCCATCACCCTGTTCGGCATGTTCTTCCTGTCCAATACCTTTCGCACGCTGGCGGACAAGCGGCCGGATCTGAAGGCGGGAATTTATTCCTATGCCAAGGAAGGGTTCGGATCCCTCGCCGGCTTCGAGATGGCATGGGGCTACTGGCTTTCTGCCGCGTTCGGCAATGTCGCTTTCGCGGTGCTGTTCATGCAAACGCTCGGCTATTTCTTTCCCGAGTTCAAGAGCGGCAACAACTGGCCATCGATCATCGGCGCATCGCTGCTGATGTGGATCATGAATTTCGTCGTGCTCTCCGGCGTCAAGCGCGCGGCGATTCTCAACGTGATATCGAGCGTGTTGAACATCGGCACCATTACCGTCGCGCTGTGCGCGATGGCGGTGGCGGTCAAGGGCGGGATGTTCTCCTTCGACTTCTGGGGGAGCCAGGAGCACCTTGGAAGCCTGCTTGGACAGGTCAAGAGCACCATGCTCGTCACGCTCTGGGTGTTCATCGGCATCGAGGGGGCCGTGGTGGTCTCGGACAGGGCCAGCAAGTCGTCGCAGGTGGGCGTCGCAACCTTTCTCGGGCTTGTCGTTTGTACGGTGCTGTATTTCCTGCTCTCTGTGCTGCCATTCGGCCTGATGCATCAGGCGCAGCTGACCGGTCTCGCGTCGCCGTCTACAGCGTATGTGCTCAAGACGGTGGTGGGGGACTGGGGCGCGGTGTTCATCTCGGTGGCGCTCATGCTTTCGATCCTGAGTTGCTGGCTGGCTTGGACGATCCTGGTCGCCGAACTGCCTTACGAGGGTGCCAAGGGCGGCGTGTTCCCGAAATTTCTGGCGCGTGAAAACCGCCATCACGCTCCGGCGCCGTCGCTCTGGATTTCCACCGCCACGATGCAGGCTGCCGTGTTCGTGGTCCTGTTCGCGCACAACGCCTGGACCTGGCTGATCTCGATCACCGGCGTCATGATCCTGCCCCCCTATCTCGCCAGCGCGGCGTTTCTCTGGAAGTTCGCTTCCGAATCGAAGTACGAAGCGAGTTCGGGCGAAACGGTTCGCGAGTCTGTCTGGACCGGCGTGCTGGGCACGATCTACGCCTTGTGGCTGCTCTATGCCGCCGGCCCTCAATTCGTGCTCATGTCGACGATCATCTTTGCGCTCGGCTTTCCGGTGTTCTGGTGGGCGCGCCGCGAGCATGCGCCCGACGAGCCCGTCTTCACGCGCCGGGAAGCCATATCGGCCGTCGTTCTGGTTGCCGTGGCAATCGTCGCGGTTGTGCTGTTCGCGCGCGGCGTCGTCAAGATCAGCTGACCGGTCCGGCCTGTTTGCGCAGATGCCATAGGCATCGAGCGATCCTTTGGGAAGAACGATGTCGTACGACCAGATGTTCGGCTTTCTGTTCTGCTGCGCCATGCCGCAGCCCCCGACCCTGTCGTCGCTGCGGCTGCAGCGCATTGTCGATGCACTGGGGCAGGCGGGCCATGCCACGGCCATTGTGGCCACGACCGAGCAGGCGCGCTGCGCCATTCGCAGCGACGCGAGCATCGGGTGCGTGATCGTCGAATGGTCGCTGACGGAATCCGAGGACGAGGTGGAGGCGTTCGTGCAGTTCGTGCGTGAACGCGGCCTGGATGTGCCGATCTTCGTGCTCGTCGAGCGCCACCTGCTCGACGAGATACCTGTCTCGGTGCTCGGGCAGGTGACCGGATATGTCTTCATCGAAGAAGACACACCCGAGTTCGTCGCGCGAAACCTGGCGAGTCACCTGCGCAATTACGCGGAAACGATCAAGACGCCGTTTTTCGGCGCGATGGTCGACTATGCGGATCAAGCCAACCAGATGTGGACCTGCCCGGGTCACAACGGCGGCGTCTTCTATCAGAAAAGTCCCATAGGACGGGCGTTTGTCAAACATCTGGGCGAGGAGATCTTTCGCAACGACCTGGACAACTCCGTTGTCGAGTTGGGCGACCTGCTGGTGCATGAGGGACCCGCCCTTGCCGCGCAGAAGGCAGCCGCCCGGATATTCGGCGCCGAGCGCACGTATTTCGTCCTGAACGGCACGTCGACCTCGAACAAGATCGCACTGACGGCGCTGGTGGCGCCCGGCGATCTGGTCCTGTTCGATCGCAACAATCACAAGGCGGCGCATCACGGCGCGCTATTGCTGGGCGGAGGAATTCCCGTCTACCTGCAGGCAGGGCGCAATATGTACGGCATGATCGGTCCGATCGATTTCGAGTCGCTCGACGAGCAGCGCATCCGGGAGAGCATTCGCCGCAATCCGCTCGTCAAGGATGCGCAGGCCTGGCGGCGCGAGCGGCCGTTCCGCGTTGCCGTCATCGAGCAATGCACCTACGACGGCACGATCTACGACGCCCAGGCGATCGTGGACAAGCTGGGGCCGTTATGCGAGTACATCCTCTTTGACGAGGCATGGGCTGGCTTCATGAAGTTCCATCCGCTGTTCAAGGGCAGATTTGCGATGGGCGTCCAAGGTCTGGATGCTGGCGCGCCGGGGATCATCGCGACGCAGTCGACCCACAAGCAGCTGGCGGGCTTTTCCCAGGCTTCCCAGATCCACGTGAAGGACGGCCATCTCGATGGCCAGCGCCGCCAGGTCAGCCACCGGCGCTTCAACGAGATGTTCATGCAGCACGCCTCGACGTCGCCTTTCTATCCGCTGTTCGCGTCGTTGGACGTCGGCGCGCAGATGATGAAGGGGCGTTCCGGCGAGGTGCTTTGGGATGACACGATCAGGCTCGGCATCGAGATGCGCAAGAAGATCCGCGCGCTTGCGCATGAGTTCGAAGCCACGCAATCCGATCCCGCGCGGCGCTGGTTTTTCGACCCGTTCGTGCCTGATGTCGTGGATGTCGATGGGGGTCTCGATCGCTGGGAGAACGTGCCGACCGACGCGCTCGCGCGCGACGTGCGGTACTGGGAACTGGCGCCCGGCAAGGCCTGGCATGGATTCGGGCAGCTCGCTCCGGGTTATGCGATGACCGATCCGAACAAGCTGACGCTGCTAACTCCCGGCTTTGACAGGAACACCGGCGAATACGCCGAACACGGCATCCCGGCGGCGATTCTGGCCGAATTCCTGCGCGAAAAGCGGATCGTTCCCGAAAAGAACGATCTGAACAGCATTCTCTTTCTGCTCACTCCCGGCCTCGAGTCGACCAAGGCGGGCACGCTTCTGTCCGCATTGGTCCGATTCAAGCAGCTGCACGACGGCAATGCGCCGCTCGATGAAGTCATCCCGGCCTTTGTGGCGGCCCGCCGCGACCGGTACGCAGGCGTCGGCTTGCGCGACCTGTGCGCACAGATGCATGGGTTCTATCGCGAACGCGATGCCAGCCGTTTGCAGCGCGAGCAGTTCCGCGCCGGGCATTTCCCCGGCGCCGCGATGACGCCGCAGGAAGCGATGCATGAGCTGGTGCGCAACAACGTGGAACTGCTGCCCATCGATCAGATCGGCGGCCGGATCGCCGCGACTCTCGCGCTGGTCTATCCCCCGGGAATCGGCGTGGTGGTGCCCGGGGAGCGATACGACGATAAGGCACTCCCGATGCTCGACTACTTCCGGATGTTCGAAGAAGGCGGCAACCGCTTTCCCGGCTTCGAGAACGAGATCCAGGGGATCTACCGCAGAAAGCAGGCCGACGGCAGCGTGCGGCTCTATACGTACGTCGTCAACGAATAGATAAATGGGAGAAGCGCGATGACGCTGGGTGTTCATTCAGAAGCGGGAAAACTGCGCACGGTGATGGTTTGCCGCCCTGGGCTGGCGCACCGGCGGCTGACCCCCGCAAACCGGGAAGCGCTGCTTTTCGACGATGTCATCTGGGTAGACCGGGCGATAAAGGACCATGATTTCTTTACGGGAATCATGCGCGAGCGGGGCATCGAAGTGCTGGAGTTTCAGCACCTGCTCGCCCAGGTGTGCCTCGATGCCGCGGCGCGAGACTGGATACTCGATCGGCGCATCGTCGAGGAGGAAGTCGGCACCGGCATGCTCAGGGAGTTGCGCGCGTGGCTCGAGGAACTGCCGGCGCAGCGGCTGGCCGAGATTCTTGTGGGCGGCCTGGCCAAGGCCGAACTTGCATTCGATGCGCGAGGACTTTTTGGCGGATACCTGGAGCGATCGGATTTCGTCATCCAGCCGCTTCCCAACCTGATATTCCAGCGCGATCCCAGCGCGTGGATTTATGGCGGCGTCATGCTGAGCCCGATGTTCTGGCCTGCGCGCCGCAAGGAGTCGCTGCTGCTTGCCGCCGTGTACCGCTTTCATCCGCGCTTTGCCGGCAAAGTCAGGACGTGGTGGGGGGACCCCGATCAGCACTATGGCGCCGCCACGCTCGAAGGAGGCGACATCATGGCCATCGGCAACGGCACTGTGCTGATCGGCATGGGCGAGCGTTCGAGTCCGCAAGGCGTGACGCAAGCCGCGCGCCACCTGTTCGCAGGCAACGGTGCAAGGCGGGTGATCGCCTGCCAGCTGCCCAAGGCGCGTGCGTCGATGCACCTAGATACGGTTTTCTCATTTCTCGACGTCGATTTCGTGAGCATCTACCCCAACGTGGCAGACGCGATTCGATGCACCAGCCTGTATCCGGGCGACGCGGCGGGAGAGGTTCGCTACGAGCGGCACGACGGGCCGTTTCTCTCGGTCGTGGCCGATGCGCTGGGCATAGGGTCGCTGCGCGTCCTGACGACGGGCGGCGACGACTACGAGACCGAGCGCGAGCAATGGGACGACGGCAACAATGTGCTGTCCCTGGACCGTCGGGTCGTTCTCGCGTACGACCGCAATACCTACACCAACCGCAAGATGCGCAAGTCGGGCGTCGAGGTCATTGAAATCCCGGGCGGCGAGCTCGGCCGCGGCCGCGGCGGCAATCATTGCCTCACCTGTCCGATCGAGCGCGATCCGATCGGCATCTGAGCCGCCGGCCATAACCTGTACACGGATCCAATAATGTTCAATGTGCACAATCGCAGCTATCTGACGCTGATGGAATACACCCCCAGCCAGATCCGCTATCTGCTCGATCTTTCCCGGGACCTGAAGCGCGCAAAATACGCCGGCACGGAGGTGCCGCGCCTGACCGGGAAGAACATCGCGCTGATCTTCGAAAAGACGTCCACCCGTACGCGTTGCGCATTCGAGGTTGCAGCCCACGACCAGTGTGCCCATGTGACCTATCTCGACTCGAGCAGTTCCCAGATCGGGCACAAGGAGTCCATCAAGGACACCGCGCGCGTGCTGGGCCGGATGTTCGACGCCATCGAATATCGCGGTTTCGGCCAGGAGGTCGTCGATGAACTCGCCCAATACGCGGGCGTGCCGGTCTACAACGGGCTGACGGACGAATTTCATCCCACCCAGATGCTGGCCGACGTCATGACTATGATCGAGTTCAGCGACAAGCCGCTGCACCAGATCAGCTATTGCTACATCGGCGACGCGCACAACAATAGCGGCAACTCGCTGATGGTCGTCGGCGCCAAGCTCGGCATGGACGTGCGCTTGTGCGCGCCGCGCCGTTTGTGGCCGCGCGACGAACTCGTCGAGCAATGCCGCGCCATCGCCGCCAGGACCGGGGCGCGCCTTACGCTGACGGAGAAGCCGGCCGATGCGGTCAAGGGTGCCGATTTCATCTACACCGATGTCTGGGTCTCGATGGGCGAACCCTTCGAACGCTGGGGCGAGCGGATCAAGGAGCTGCTGCCGTATCAGGTGAACGCCGAGCTGATCGCCGCGAGCGCAAACCCCCGCGTGAGGTTCATGCATTGTCTGCCGGCCTTTCACGATACGCAGACTCACGTAGGCAAGCAGATCGCAGACCAATATGGCCTTGCCGGCGGCGTGGAAGTGACCGACGAGGTATTCGAGTCCGACGCATCGATCGTGTTCGATCAGGCGGAAAATAGATTGCACACGATCAAGGCGGTCCTGGTCGCGACCTTGGCCGGATGACGGAGCAGAAGGCGATGCGGATTGTCGTGGCGCTGGGCGGAAATGCGCTATTGAAGCGGGGCGAGCAAGTCAGTGCCGAGGCCCAGCGCCGGAGCATCCGGCTTGCCGCGGCGCAGCTGGCTACGATCGCCGCGGGAAATGAGGTCGTCATTGCACACGGCAACGGCCCTCAGGTGGGGTTTCTCGCGCAGCAAGGTGACGCCGGTCCGCAGGCCGAGCGCTTTCCGCTGGACGTTCTGGATGCGCAGACCGAAGGGATGATCGGTTACATGATCGAGCTGGAATTGCGCAACGCGCTCGGCGGACAGCGCCCCTGCGCCACGTTGTTGACCATGGTGGAGGTGGATGCCGACGATCCTGCCTTCGGTCGGCCGGACAAGCCTATAGGCGCCATCTATTCCGCCGACCAGGCGCAGCTGGCCGCCCGGACAAAAGGATGGACCATGGCGCCGGACGGCGCCTTCTATCGCCGTGTGGTGCCCAGTCCGAAGCCGGCGCGCTTGCTGGAAATCGACTCCGTGCGCTGTCTGCTGGAGCGCGAAACGATTGTGATCTGCACCGGCGGAGGCGGAATTCCCGTCGTTGCGGAACCGGACGGCGGCCATCGCGGGGTCGAGGCGGTGGTCGACAAGGATCGCAGCGCCGCGCTGCTCGCGCGCGAAATCGGCGCCGACCTGCTCGTCATCGCAACCGATGTGGATGGCGTCTACCTCGATTGGGGCAAGCCGAACGCCCGGCCGGTACGGCGCGCGAGTCCGGGCATGCTCGACGTATCGGAATTTGCCGCGGGATCGATGGGACCGAAAGTCGAGGCGGCATGCGAATTCGCGGCACGCACAGGCCGCCGCGCCGTCATCGGCGCATTGACCGACATCGACAGGTTGATCGACGGGACTGCCGGCACTTCGATCGCCAGCGCGTAGGGCCTGTTGACGCTAAACCGCATCGCGGCTCGGCGCGCCGCGTCAATCCATCACGGCATGCGCCGCGGCATCCTTGCCGGGGTTGTCGCCGTGGCTGCGGATGAGCAGCAACAATGGCAGGATGCACAGCGTTGCGATGAACATGAGCTTGAAGGCGTCGGCATAGCCGATCATTGTCGATTGCTGGTCGATGAGGCGGTTGACGCCTGCGCGCCCGGCCTCGGTGGCCAGGTCGAAGTACTGCATCCAGCCTGCGCTGTCGCGCTGGGTCACATGTTCTGTCAGCGATGCGTGCGCGATCTGGCTGTTGCGCGTAACCACGGACTGCACGATGGAGATGCCGATGCTGCTGCCGATGTTGCGCATCAGGCTGTAGATGGAGGTGCCGTAGGCACGCAGCTCGGGCTTGAGGGTGGCGAAACTCACGGCCGAGAGCGGCACGAATACCAGGCCCAGTCCCACGCCCTGTATCACCCCGGGCCAGACGATATCGCTCTCGGACAGCACGAGGGTGTACCCCATCATCTGGTAGAGCGAATAGCCTGCGATCAGCAGGCCGATGAGCAGCAGGCCGCGCACGTCCAGGCGCCCGACCAGCTTGCCGACCACCAGCATCGCGACCATGGTGCCGATGCCGCTGGGAGCGGTGACCAGGCCCGTGGTGGCCACGGGGTAGCCCATCAGATCTTCGAGCATGGGCGGCAGCAGGGCGCGCGTGGCGTACAGGATGGCCCCGATGACGAAGATGAAGCAGCTGCCGGTGACGAAGTTGCGGTCTTTCAGCAGATCGACGCGAAAAAAGGAGCGTTCGCCCGACGTCGCGGTGTGGATGAGAAAGAACGTGAAACTCATCGCGGCCACTGCGGCCTCGATGCAGATCTCGGGCGAGCTGAACCAGTCCTTCTGCTGGCCGCGGTCGAGCAGGGCCTGCAGCGCGCCGATGGCGAACGACAGTGTGATGAATCCGAACAGATCCAGTGTGCTTTTCCCCGTGGCCTTGATGCGCG
>DAIDKG010000094.1 GCA_027450125.1 Bordetella sp.
TGGAATCGTGGTGCCCGACTGCATGTGGCCGACCACGGCGACGACCTTGTCGTCCACCAGCTTCTGCGCGACCTGGGTCGCCTGGCGCGGGTCGCCGGCATCGTCCTGGGCATCCAGTTCCAGTTTGATCCTGTGGCCGCCGATGACGAGTCCCGCGCGGTTGATTTCCTCCACCGCCAAGCGGGCGCCGTTTTCGGTGTCCTTGCCCAGGTACGAGGCCGGGCCGGTGATCGGCGCCGCCTCCCCGATCCTGACGATCTGCTCGGCGTGGGCCGTGCCGAACATTGCCGCGCCCGCGATGCCGCAAATCGCCGCACGGCGGCTGAAGGCCAAATTCTTGCTCATGTTTATTCCCTTGAGTAATGGGGTGGCCGGAGCGGATCCGGGGCCGCCGTTGTCGTCGCCATGCCCATGCAATGGCGCTGCGAGTATGGCGGGGCGGGACGGACACGGCATTGCACCGGGCTGCCAAAAAATAGAAGAAATGCGGCATGCGTGAACCCGGCCATCGATACCTATAATGGACCGTCTCCGATCCGGCCGAGTGTGTCATGCGCGCTGCAAGAAATCCCGTATCCAGCGAAGTTCCGGCGCATGCCCTGGTGGACCGGTTGGACGATTTTTCGCAGGCGCGCAGCCCCGGCGTGGATCTGAATGTCGGAATCATGCTATGGCCGCGGTTTCCGCTGCTTTCCCTGGGGGGGCTGTGCGATGCCCTGCGCCATGCAGCCGACCGCGGCGACCAGAGCAGGCAGCTGCGCTGTGTCTGGACCACCATAGGTCCCGGCAACGGCGCCGTCGATTCGAGCTGCGGCGTCGCCGTGCCGGTGCAGTCCGCGTTTCCCGCAGCAAGCCAGTTCGACTACATCGTCGTCATCGGCGGGCTGCTGCCCAACCTGGACCAGGTCGACAGGCGTTGCTGGACCTATCTGCAGGAGGCTGCCCGGGCCAAGGTGCCTCTCATCGGCATATGCACGGGCAGCTTCGTGCTGGCGCGCGCCGGGTTGATGCGCGACCGGGTGGCCTGTGTGCACAGCTTCCATTACGAAGACTACCGGAGCATGTTTCCGCAGCTGCGGGTCGTGACGCACGCAGACTATCTGATCGATGGCGATCGCATCACCTGTGCGGGCGGCATCTCGGTGATCGAGCTCGCGGCGCGGCTCATCAATCTGCATTGCGGACCGGATCGGGCGGCCAAGGTGATACACCAGATGACGGTGAGCCGCCAGGGCGGGTCGTCGTTCGTCGAGCGGCGCAGGGCGCTGGGCTATTTTTCCGTCGAGGACGCCGCCGTGCGCCACGCGGTGCTGCTGATGGAGGAAAACATCGAGGCGCCGCTGAACATCGCCGTCATTGCCAAAATGACGGGCACGAGCGTGCGCCAGCTCGAACGCGCGTTCATGGCCGAAATGAAGGCCTCGCCCAACGAGTTCTACCGCTGGATGCGTTTGCGCTACGCGCGTTGGATGCTGCTGAACACCTCGCGCAAGATCATCGACATCGCCTACGAATGCGGCTTTTCGGACGCCGCGCATTTCATCCGGGTGTTCCGCCAGGCCTGTGGCGTGACGCCGGGCAAACTGCGCGCTTCCCGCGGCGGCGGGCAGGACGGGTAGGCGGCGCGCCCAGCCTGCCCATGTCGCTTTCCTTCTATTTTTATGCCTGCCGGTGCAATGCGCAGGTGGGGGCAGGCCCTTACAGTGCGGGCATGAAGAACAAGCCCATCATCGCCGTGCTCGGCACGGGCGGCACGATTGCCGGCCATGGCGCCAGCGCCGCGCATGTCGCCGCCTACACCTGCTCGGTGCTGGCCATCGACGAAGTCCTGGCGGCGTTTCCGCATGCCGGCGCGCATGCCGACCTGCGCGTGGAGCAGTTGCTGCAGATCGGATCGGAGAACTTCCGCAACGAACACCTGCTCATGATCGGCAGGCGCGTGGCGGCGGCGCTCGAAGACGCCGACGTGGACGGCGTGGTGCTGGCGCAGGGCACCGATACGATCGAGGAGACCGCTTATTTCCTGCACCTGACGCTCAAGAGCGAAAAGCCGGTGGTGGTGGTCGGCTCGATGCGGCCGCCCTCGGCCATGAGTTCCGACGCGGCCCTGAATCTGTATGCCGCGGTCTGCGTGGCGGGCCATCCCGCATCGCGCGGCAGGGGAGTACTTGTTGTCTCCAATGACGAAATCCATACGGCGCGCGACGTGGCCAAGACCAGCAGTTTCAAGCTCGAGGCGTTCCATTCGCTCTACGGTCCGCTCGGCTACGTCGTGCAAGGACAGCCGCGCTACTACCGGTCCGTGGCGCGCCCCCACACGCTGTCGACCGGGTGGTCGGCGGACCGGATCGAGTCCTTGCCGCGGGTCGACATCGTGCATGCCTATGGCGGGCTGGACGAAGGGGCAGTCCGCACGATCGCCGAGCGGGCTCAGGGCATCGTTCACGCCGGCACGGGCAACGGCAGCATCGCCCGGCCCGTCGCGGCGGTGCTCGCGCAGGCGGCGCAGCGCGGCGTGCAGGTGGTGCGCGCCTCGCGCACCGGCAGCGGCGTGGTCGTGCGCAACGGCGCCCAGCCGGACGACGAGCACGGCTGGCTCGTGGTGGACGACCAGTCGCCGTACAAGGCGCGGATACTGCTGATGCTGGCGCTGCTGGATGGCGCCGGCGACCGGGCCGCGCTGCAGGCCTGCTTCTACCGATACTGACGCGCCAGCCCGTACGCCCGCAAGCGGGCCGTATCGGCAGCGCGGTTCGGCCGCCATGCCGCGGCGTTTTATTTCGCCGTCGATATGCCGTTCGAAGTCCAGCGTTCTTCTGGCAAAGAATTACTCCGGGCGGGTCAGTGCCATCAAGACATCGGCGTACCAGGCGCAATTCAGGCCAAGCGACTCGTCCTCGACCAAATCGCGGGTGTTCATGTCCATGCGGGCGGAGTGCACACCGAGCAATTGCCATGGCAGCAGCGATCCGTCGCCCTGGACGCCGCTCCTGCGCCGCAGTACGGGTGAGCCGCTGCTCCCCCGGTGCGTTCTGGCGTCGGTCAGAAAATAGCCCTGCTGCTGGAAGCGCACGCCATATGCCGACGCGATCGATGCGCTGCGAGCAACGGCGAGGTGATGCACGGTGTCGTGAAACCCCAAGGGAAAGCCGAGAACCACCAAGTTGTCGCCGATGCCCACGTCCTCGTTTTTGGAATCCAGATGCGATGCATCGAACGCCTGCAGCACCGAGCCTTCGGGCAGGCGGTCGGCCTGCAGTTCAATGACGGCGATATCCACCAACCCAGCCGTATCGGCGGCCTGTCGCCACAGCGCGAGCCCATTGTTGTACAGCGGTATCGAGAAGATCGCGGATTGAGTCAGATCGTTCGGGTTGGTGTGAAGTTCGATCTCAATGCGGTCCGGAAAGTGCTTGCTCGGTTCGTCGGCAAAGACATGCCGGTTTGTCGCCAGAAACAACTGATCATCGCGGCGGAAGAAAAAGCCGGTGGCGCTTGTCAGAAGCCGAGATTGGGCATGAGTGCGGATCTGCGTTGTGGCCAACAGCACTGCTTCGGCGGCCGGGCAGGGATTCGAGGTTTTCTGCGTGGGTGCGGTCCCGGCAAGCACGGCAAGCGTTCTGGCCACGTCGCGTTCGAACGCAGTCAACACGTGGTCTGAAAGCGCCGTGTTCAGCATGATCGTCCGGGCCGCCTCGGCATGCGCTTGGAATGAATGCACCAGAGCATCGTGGGTCGAGGAGGGCAGCGCTTCCAGGAGCGCTGGGAGCAAGGCGTCCAGTGCGATCAGGCCTCCCTTGAGCTCGCAGATGCGCTCGGTGGCTTCCTGCAGATTCTTCATTGCGAAGGGGCCTTGCAAAAAAACAAAGCGCGGACGAACCGCGCTTTCGGAAAAGCGTGCCGGCCGTATGGCCGGGTCGTTCGGATCGGCATGCCTTAGCTCACCGCGCGAATATTGGAAGCCTGCGGTCCCTTGGCTCCTTGGGTGACCTCGAACTGCACTTGCTGGTTTTCGGTCAAGGTTTCGAGTCCGCCTTCCTGGATTTCCCGCAAGTGAGCAAAGAGATCCTTGCCGCCATCACTGGGCGCAATGAAGCCAAAGCCCCTGTCTGCGTTGAACCATTTTACGGTTCCGGTTTGTGTCGTCACATTAATTCCCCGTCGAGGTTGCCTGGACGCAAGAACGCGTTCGGCGAAGAGACGCCAAGAGAATCATCAAGGGAGGTTTGACACGGCCGCCGGTGAGCCCGGGGAAGCGAGAAAAGACCGATGCAATGATGGCCCTGCACATATCAACGAACCCATGGTACCCGGGTTGCGCCCTGTGTGCGGTCTTTCTAAAAATATATTCCCGGCGTTTGTCTGGCGTGTCCTGACCCAGGAGTTCACGGCCACAGTGCAATCGATGGATTTGCATGCAAGGCCAGGCGCGAGCCACGGCGATGATCCAAGCCATCGCACCGACCCACCCGCCCAATGCCGGGTTGAAAAACAAAAGGGCCCAAACCTGAGTTTGGGCCCTTTGATTCTGGAGCGGGAAACGAGTCTCGAACTCGCGACCTCAACCTTGGCAAGGTTGCGCTCTACCAACTGAGCTATTCCCGCATTTGTTTTTTCGCTGCGCTGCAGCTTGGTTGCCGCTGCGCAGTTTTCGCCCCACGCATCGCGTATCATGAGCGAAGAAAAAGACTATAGCAATGATTCACCAATGATGTCAAACCCGCCTGCCGCATCCACCCAGCCCCACGACCTGAGACCCGAGGCGCGAGACCTGACCGCGTGCAACACGCTGGGCCTGGCTTCCCATGCCCAGGCCTGCGTGGTGCTCGATCACGTCGGTCAGCTCGGCGCCCTGTCCGACCTGACGCGGCACCATGCTTCGCTGCTGATCCTGGGCGGCGGCAGCAATGTGGTGCTGCCGGAACGGGTTCCAGGTCTGGTGGCACGCGTGGCCCTGCGCGGCCTGCGCCTGGTCCAGGCGCGCGACGATGCCTGGATCGTCGAGGCCGCGGCGGGCGAAACCTGGCACGATGTGGTGTCCGCTTGCATTGCCCAGGGCTGGGACGGCCTGGAGAACCTCGCGCTGATCCCCGGCACGGCCGGAGCCGCCCCGGTGCAGAACATCGGCGCCTACGGCGTCGAACTGGCCGATCGTTTCGACAGCGTGCAGGCCTGGCATGTTCCCGGGCGCCGCATGGTGCACATGACGGCGGCCGACTGCCGGTTTGCCTATCGCGACAGTGTTTTCAAGCACGCGCATCCGGGCGAATGGTTGATCGTTTCCGTGCGCCTGGCTTTGCCGCGCCCTTGGCGGCCGGTGCTGGACTATCCCGACCTGCAGCGCGACGCTGGGCTGTCGGCTGCGGGCATGCCGACGGCGCGCGCCATTTTCGACGCGGTATGCCGCATTCGCCGCGGCAAGCTGCCCGATCCGGCACTGATCGGCAATGCCGGCAGCTTCTTCAAGAACCCGCTGGTCGACGCGCATACGCGCGATGGGCTGCTGGCGCGCTTTCCGGGGCTGGTGTCGTATGCGCAGCCCGATGGGCGCTACAAGCTGGCGGCCGGCTGGCTGATCGACCAGTGCGGGTGGAAGGGCCGGGCGCTTGGACCTGCCGGCGTCCATGACCGCCAGGCCCTGGTGCTGGTGAACCGGGGTGGCGCCAGCGCCGACGACGTGATGGCGCTGGCCGGCGCCATACAGCGCGACGTGATGGCGCGTTACGGTGTGGCGCTGGAACCCGAACCCGTGGTGGTGGCGGGCCGGGCCTGAAGTCCGGCGCTTCCTGCCAGGCTCCGTCCAGTGTCGACGGGCCATGGAAGCGTGCGTATGGGGCAGGCTATCAGCCCAGCACGTCCTGCATGCTGTACAGGCCGGTCTGCCTGTCCGCCAGGAAGCGCGCGGCGCGCAGCGAGCCTTGCGCGTAGGTGGCGCGGCTGCTGGAGCGGTGCGTGATTTCGATGCGCTCGCCGGTGCCGCAGAAGAACACGGTGTGTTCGCCCACGATATCGCCGCCGCGCACCGAAGAAAAACCGATCTTGCCGGTTTCGCGCACGCCCGTGTCGCCGTGGCGCGCCCAGGTGGCCACTTCGGGCAGGGATTTGCCCCAGGCCCTGGCTACCGTCTCGCCCATGATGAGCGCCGTGCCCGAAGGCGCGTCGATCTTGTTGCGGTGATGGGATTCGAACACTTCGACGTCATAGCCCGAGGCGAGCAGGCGGGCCGCCAGGTCCAGCAGCTTGAGCGTGGCATTGACGCCCACGCTCATGTTGGGCGCAAAAACGACGGCCGTGCGGCCGGCTGCTGCTTCGATGGCGGCATGGCCGGTCGCATCGAAGCCCGTGGTGCCCAGCACGACCTTGACGCCGTGGCGCGCGCAAGCCTGCAGATGCGCCAGCGAGGGTTCCGGACGAGTGAAATCGATAAGGCAGTCGGCCTGGGCCAGCGCATCCAGGTCGTCGGTAAGCTGCACGCCCGTCGAGCGCCCCAGGAAGGCGCCGGCATCCTGGCCCAGGGCGGGTGAGTCCTTGCGATCCAGCGCCGCAGCCAGCTGCATGTCCGATGCATCGAGAACGGCTTCGATGAGCATGCGGCCCATGCGGCCGCGCGCGCCGGCTATGGCGATACGCATGAGGAGTCCCGGGAAGGATGATTAAAGAGAAGGAGGCGCGGAGCCGCCACCGCCTTGCGTGGCGGGGCGCGGCGGTTCGTCGGCGTACTCTTTTGCGCGCTGGATGGCTTCTTGCGCCTGCTGCTTGTTGAGCTGGTACGGCTGCTTGTCGGGCTGCGGGTCGCCGTCCCAGTGGTCCAGGACATCGTTCTTGAACCAGACGGTGAACTTGCGCTCCTGCGAGGTGCCGTTGCCGCTGCGGTAGTAATAGATGTAGTCCCAGCGGTCGGCATGCAGGACATCGTTCAGCGTGGGGCTGCCCAGCACGAAGCGCACCTGGTTCGGCGTCATGCCCGGCTTGAGCTGGGCAACCTGTTCTTTGGTGATCCAGTTGCCTTGCTGGACGCTGTGGCGATAGGGGAAGCCCCATTTGTCCGAACTGCAGCCGGCCAGGGCGAGCCCCAGAGAGAGAGCGAGCAGGCCGGTACGGGCATAGCGCAACGCGCGGCCGCGAGCCGGCGCCACGGAGTTGGCGGGAAAGCAATACTGGCGAGCATCCATGAACGCTGGCGACCCTGTAAAGTGATGGTGGATCAGGTAAAACCGTTATCATAAAGGTTTAAGCGGGATATCTGCAGCCGTTACCGTATGGCCGGGCTGCGGCATGTCTCGCATCCAGCCGCGGGTGATCACCAAATGAGCGACCAGAGCGATCTGAAGAACATGGGCCTGAAGGCCACTTTTCCGCGCCTGAAGATCCTGGATATTTTTCGCAAGTCGGATCAAAGACACCTGAGCGCGGAGGACGTCTATCGCGCGCTCATCTCCGAGAGCGTGGAAATCGGCCTGGCCACGGTCTACCGCGTGCTCACGCAGTTCGAGCAGGCCGGCATCCTGGCCCGCAGCCAGTTCGACACCGGCAAGGCCGTATTCGAGCTGAACGACGGCGACC
>DAIDKG010000095.1 GCA_027450125.1 Bordetella sp.
CCTGCGATACAGCCAGCGCAGTGTCTCGCTGTGCAGGCGATACGGCAGGCGCGTCGTATCTGCGTTCCAGGCCATCATGTCGGTCACGCGCAGCGTGCGTCCAAGCAGGTAATCGCGCACCAGCCGCGACCAGACCAGGTCGCGCGCGTTGAGCAGCTGGAAGACGCCCGCCAGCTGCCTGCCATCCAGATAGCCCTGCTGCCACATCAGTCCGTCCAGAAACGCCGCGGTGCTAGACCCCATGAACAATCCCAGCTCGCCGGGATCCTCGAAGTCCGTCTGCGCCGCCAACAGCGTCATGGTCTGCAGTTGCAGATCGGCGCGCGGTTCGCGCGCGAGCGCAGCGGCGCACGCGGCGAGCAAAGTCCCGCCCAGGCAATAGCCGGCGGCATGGACGCGCTTGCTGCCGCACAGGCGCGCCGCCGCGGCAAGCGCCTGGAGCAGGCCGCGCTCCAGATAATCGTCCAGGCCGATGTCGCGCGCTTCGGCCCGGGGGTTGCGCCAGGAAATCGCAAAGACGTCATGCCCGGCCTGGACCAGGTAGCGCACCAGCGAATTGTGCGGGGAGAGATCCAGTATGTAGTACTTCAGCAGCCACGACGGGACCAGGACGACGGGTTCGCGCCAGGTCTCGGCGGCAGCCGGCGCGTAGCGGATCAATTCCAGCAGTTCGTTGCGGAAAACCACCTGGCCGGGCGTGATCGCGATTTCCTTGCCGACGCGATAGCCGGACAGTTCCTGCGGCGAGGTGCCGGGCGCGTCGCCGGCGAGCAGGTCCCGCCAATCGGCCGCCATGCGCAGCCCGCCGCGCAGGAAATTCATCCCCCCCGACTCCCAGCTGGCCGCCAGCACTTCGGGGTTGGTCCACCATATATTGCTCGGCGACAGCATGTCCGCCCATTGCCGCATGGCAAAATTGAGCACGTGCAGATGATGCGGCTGCACGCCGGCCACGTCCCGGGTCGCCCGGTCCCAGAATGCCTGCATGTGCAGAAACTGGTCGCGCAGCAGCACATAGGGCCACTGCTTCCAGCCCGGGTGCTCGAAACGGCGGTCGGCCACCGCGACGTCGGCCGGCCGGTCGCCGATATCCGCTCCCCCCAGCGACTGCCACAAGGAAAGCGCCTTGCCCGGACTGCAGGCCATATGGGCGATCCAGTCGAGATAGGCTAGGCCCATGGCGAAGGGCGACAGGCCGCCGTAAAGCTTGGCCAGCGTCGCGAACGACACGCGGTCGATCCGCTCCCATGCGTTGCCCGCATACGGCGGCGCGCAATGCGCAGCCGCCGCGAAAAGCCGGGAAGAGTCTTTCATCGGCGCCTCATGGCAATAACCTCATCCGATCGACAGGCGATCGTCCACCGATTTGACCCCGGCGATCGACCAGGCAGCCCGTTCCGCAGCACCGCGCTCGGCCCAGGACTTGACCTTGCCGGTGAGCGTGATCTTGTTGCTGCCGTCGACATCGACATGGATTGCCGCGGCGTCGACGTCGGCGCTACGGCGCAATGCGGCCTGAATGGTGGCCTTTACGTCGGAGGCGTGAACATGGGGCGTGATGGCGATGAGATTGTTGACCCCCAGCACGCCGGACAGGCGGCGAACCGAACTGGCCGCGGCGTCCCGCTGGAACTGCCACGGCACCGAGCCTGTCAAGGTCACCCAGCCATCCTGGACCTTCACCTGGACCGAGTCCTGGGGTATCGCCACGTTCCAGGCGATGATGTCCAGTGCACGCTTGGCGATCTGGTCGTCGGCGGTCTGCGGCGTGCCCGGGTACATCACGCGGATTTCCTGCGCGATGCCGCGTATGCCTTTTACCCGCAGCGCCGCCCGTTCGGCCGCGCACTTCTGGTCATAGGTCGGGACGTGTCCGCTCAGCGTGACGATGCCGTCGCCCACGGCCACTCCGATGCGGCTGGCATCGACGCTGGGTTCGAATTCCAGCTCGTCGATGACGAATTGGCGCAATTCTTCGTCTTTCTTCATTTCAAGCTCCTGGGTAGGGTTGCCAATGCCCGATTGGCACAGTGGTGTCAGTGCAGGCGCCCCGAGCCTTCAACCCGATGCGGGGCGGGAACATCGCTCTCTGTATCACGAAGTAACTGGGCTGCCGTTTCAAGCGCTTCGAGCGCGATCCCGGCCGGAACGCCCAAGGCCAGGACGAAACGGATCGTGCGGGCAGCCAGGTACGCAATCTCGTAGGGTTCCTGTCCATCCATGATCAACTCCCGTGCATAAGACGGCCTCAGTATGTGCTGCCGGTGGAGGCCTTCATTGACCTGCGTCAAACGGACGGGCAGGCAAAGAACTTGCGGGCGCTGCCCAGGCGCGTCAAAATCAGCAAGCCCCCTCGCGGACAACGGGGCGGCATGCTTGGCTGACCGCAACAACAACTTCAGGCGGCCCATGGAAAACCACGTCGTCGAAAGCCAGACCATGAGCTGGCTGCTCGCCTCGGCAATCGAACCCATGCTGATTGCCGACGGCGACGGTACGGTGATACTGGCCAATGCGTCGGTCGAGAAGCTATTCGGCTACGGCTCGGGAGAACTGCATCGAACCCCGCTGGCAGCGCTCTTTCCGAACCTGGGCTCGGGCTTGGACATGCATGCCGCAGCGCATGCGCCTGGGCTGCAAGAGCTCGCGGCGCGCCGCAAGGACGGCGGCGAATTTTCCGCCGGGGCGCATTTTTCGCCTCTCAAGACCCGCTGGGGCCTGCCCCTCGTGCTCGCGACCATCCAGGACCTGACGTCCCGCAAGCAGGCCCAGCAGGCATTCCTGGACAGCGAGGCGCGCATGCGCGCCATCGTCGACACCGCCGTCGATGCCATCATCACCATCGACCAGGGCGGCGCCATTGAGCGGATGAACCCGGCGGCGATCCGCTTGTTCGGCTATGCAGAGCATGAGGCGCTGGGGCGCAACGTCTCGATGCTGATGCCGCCGCCCTACCGCGAATTGCATGACGGGTTCCTGCAGCGATACCTCGCGACGGGCGAAAAGCGCATCATCGGCACCGGCCGGGAAGTGATGGGCCAACGCAAGGACGGCAGCTGCTTCCCGATGGATCTGACTGTTGCCGAGATGTCGATCGGCGCTCGGCGCATGTTCACCGGCATGGTTCGGGACATATCGGAGCGCAAGCGCGCGCAGGCCGAGGTGCAGCGCCTGCTGGCCGAGCTGACCCGTGCCAACGAAGAGCTCACCAACTTCGCCTATGTCGTGTCGCACGACCTCAAGGCGCCATTGCGAGGCATAAATTCCCTGGCCAGCTGGATCGTCACGGACCATGCCGACCAACTGGGCCAGCAAGGCCGCCAGCAGCTGCAACAGCTTTCCGTGCGCGTCACGCGCATGGGGGCCCTGATCGACGGCATTCTCGAGTATTCACGCGTACGGCGCGGCAACGAAGTGTCCGAGCGCGTCGATGTCGTCGCATTGATCCGGGAAATCATCGACTCCCTCGCGCCGCCGGCCCACATCGCCATCCACGTGGACCCCGGCCTGCCGGCCTTGACGGCGGATCGCACGCGCATCCAGCAGCTGTTCCAGAACCTGATCGCGAACGCGATCCAATATTCGGACAAGCCGCAAGGCGAGATCAGGGTGCAGGCCCGCCCCGGCGACAGCGGTCCGGTCTACTCGGTTGCCGACAACGGCATCGGCATCGAATCGCGCCACTTCGAGCGCATATTCCAGCTGTTCCAGACGCTGGCGCCCGAGGGCCACGGGACGGGCACCGGGGTCGGCCTGGCCTTGGTCAGGAAAATCGTCGACATGTACGGCGGACAGGTCTGCGTCGAATCGACGCCGGGTGTCGGAAGCACGTTCTCGTTCACGCTTCCTCGCGCCGCGCGCGATGCGCAAAACGACGCAGGTGCGCGATGACGCCCTCGGACCGCCCCATCCTGGTGGTAGACGATGACGAGATCGGCGTCCAGACCGTGCGCCGCGCCTTGCAGGAACTGCAGGTTCCGAATCGGGTGGTGGGCTGCAACAACGGCGAGGCGGCACTGGCCTACTTGCGCGAACCCGGCAATCCCAGGCCCGCCATCGTGCTGCTGGATCTGAACATGCCGGTGATGAACGGGATCGAGTTCCTGCGAATCGTCAAGGCGGACGAACAGTTGCGCCGCCAGCCCATCGTCGTGCTGACCACATCCGCCGAGCAGCAGGACAGGATGGACAGCTTCAACCTCAGCGTGGCGGGTTATGTGACCAAGCCCATGGATTATTGCCGGTTCGTCCAGGTAATGCGCCATATAGACCAATATTGGACGATCAGCGAACTGCCCTGACCATGCCCAAACCGGCGATCCGTATCCTGCTGGTCGACGACGACGATGTCGATCGCATGGCCTGCGCGCGGGCCTTGACCTCGGACCCGAACTACGACTACACGATCCTGGAGGCCAAGACCGGGGAAGCCGGCCTGGAACGCATCCGGACCGAATGCGTGGATGCCGTGATTCTCGACTACCGGCTGCCCGACCAGACGGGCCTGGAGTTCGTCACCCTGCTGCATGCGCACGCCCGCGAAACGCAGACCAGGCCGCCGCCGGTGCTGGTGCTCACCGGCCACGACAACGCGACCACCGCCGCAGAACTGATGCGCCGTGGCGCACTGGAATACCTGGGCAAGGATCTGGATCTGCGGTATCTGCAACTGCTGCCGACAGTCATGCATCGCATGCTGCAAACCCGCCAGATGGCGGACCTGCAAAACGAGGCGCAGGCCAAGTACCGGCTGCTGGTCGAGCAGATGCCGGCCATCACCTATGTGTATCCCTTGCGCGACGGCGGGAGCGAACTCTATGTCAGCCCGCAGGTCAGGATGCTGGGCTACTCGCAGCAGGAGTGGACCGCCGGAGGAGGATTTCACCTGTCGCGCATTCACCCGGCCGACCGCTCCAGGGTCGAAGGCCAGCTGGCCCGCAGCATGCAGGGCGGCAGGCCGCTGCGCATCAACTATCGCATCATGACGCGCGATGGCAAGCACCTCTGGTTCAGGGACCATGCCAATATCCTGCGCGACGACAAGCAACGCCCGATCTTTCTGCAAGGCGTCCTGTTCGACATCACGCAGAGCAAGGCGGACGAGCAGGAGCTGCGGGCCTCGCGCGAAGCGCTGCGCCAGCTCTCGGCGCATCAGGACCGCGTCAAGGAACAGGAGCGCAAGCGCATTGCGCAGGAAATCCACGACGAGCTGGGCGGCATGCTGACGGGAATCAAGGCGTATGTATCCGTGTCGATAGACCGCGCGCGGCGCGACGGACGGGATACGGATCCTTTGCTCACGGACGCGGTGCGCCTGGCCGACGAGGCAATCGCCGCAGTCCGCCGCGTGATCACCGACCTGCGGCCCAGCGTCCTGGACCAGCTCGGGCTGTGGGAGGCCATCGCGTGGTATGCGGGACGGGTCGAATCCCGCGCCAGCCTGCGCCACCAGTGCCTGATCTCCCCGGCGGCCAGAGCGGTCACCCTGGATCCGGATGCGGCGACCATGCTGTTTCGCATCGTCCAGGAGGCGCTTACCAATGTCACCCGGCACGCCCAGGCGTCGATGGTGACCATACGCGCCGACACCAACGGCCGCATGCTGGAGCTGGACATCTCGGACGACGGCCGGGGCGTCGACGCGTCGAAATTCGCCACCGGCGACTCCTGGGGCATATTCGGCATGCGCGAGCGGGCGCGCCACCTGGGCGGGGACGTGACCGTGCACAGCGAAGGCAGACGCGGCACCATCGTGCGGGTGCGAATTCCATTGGAGGCCATCCATGATGCTACCCAGCCTTGACGTACTCCTGGTCGACGACCACACGGTGGTGCGCAGCGGGGTTCGCCTGATGCTCAGCGACGCGCCCGACATCCGCGTGACGGGCGAGGCGGCATCGGCGGCACAGGCCATGAACCTGGTAAGAAAACATCATTTCGACGTCGCGCTGGTGGACATCGCGCTGCCGGGCCGCAACGGCCTGGACCTGCTGCAGGCGATCAAGCGCCACGCTCCCCGCCTGACCGTGCTGATCCTCAGCACGTATTCCGAGGAAATCTACGCCATCCGGGCGTTGCGGCTGGGCGCGGCGGGCTACCTGACCAAGGACAGTCCGGGCGCCACCCTGATCAAGGCGATCCGCAAGGCGGCAGCCGGCGGCAAGTACGTCAGCCCCGCGCTCACCGAGCATCTGGCGAGCATGGTGAGCGGCGCTGCGTCTGCATCGCACGAGGCCTTGTCGAACCGCGAACTGGAAGTCATGAAGATGATCGCAGGCGGGAAAAGCCTGGTCGAGATTGCGGAACTGATGCATCTGAGTCCAAAAACGGTGACGACCTACAGGTCCCGCATCCTCGAGAAGATCGGCGTTCGCTCCAACGTCGACCTGGCCCGCTACGCCACGGAGAACGGGCTGCTCAAGTAACAAAATCTGAAAGATTTCTGAATCTGAAATATTCCTGAAAGGTATTATAGGGGAACCCTCACCGGCTCTTTGTCGCCATGCCTGATAGGCCCGCCTGCGCGGGCCGGGCAGAATGCCTATCAAGCCGATACCGAAGAGGAGCCAACCATGACCGCCACGTCCATCGCCGAAGTGCCCCTGACCCGGCGCGACATCCCGCCCATGATCGTCGGGAACGATTGCGGCGAATGCGCGACCCGCCGGATCTGCATCTGGTCCCACCTGGACCCGCCGAACCACGATCGCCTGGACGGCCTGGGGCGGGTCACGCGCAAGGTCCACGCCGGCGAGGCCATCTTCCGGGCTGGCGACGCGTTCCGCAATCTCTATGTGGCGCGCGCGGGTTCGTCCAAGACGGTGTTCATGCGCGAGGACGGCCGCCACCAGATCACCGGATTCCAGCTTGCCGGAGAATTCCTCGGCCTGGACGCCATCGCCTCGGGCGTGCACCAGACCGATGCGATCGCGCTGGAAAACAGCGTCGTATGTGCCCTGCCCTACGCCGAGCTGGAACGCCTGGCGGACTCGCTACGCGAAGTGCGCGACTACTTGAACCAGGCAATGAGCGAGGAAATCACCCGCGAGGCCGGACTGCTGATGCTGATGGGCAACCTGAGCGCGGAGGAACGCGTCGCCGCGTTTCTCGTGAACCTGTCCGACCGCTATGCAATGCGCGGATACTCCCCCCTGGAGTTCAACCTGCGCATGAACCGCGAAGAGATCGGCTGCTACCTGGGCATGAAACTGGAAACCGTGAGCCGCATGCTGGCGCGCCTGCACGAGCGCGGGCTGATAGACCTGCAGGCCCGCCAGATCCGGATCCGGGACCTGCACGGCCTGCGGGCTGCCTGAGCCAGGGCCTGTCAACCCTGACAGGAGCCCCGCACCGCCCGGTAATCGGGCGGCAGGCCGGACGTGCAGGGCGCCGCGTCAGGGCGTGGTTTCGAACCCGACCTGCTCATGATGGGGAACGAGGATGACCGGGCAGTGGGCCTGGCGCACGAATGCTTCGGCCACGCTACCCATCATCAGGCGGCGAAAGCCGCGCCGGCCATGCGTGCCCAGAACCACCACGTCGGCCTTGATTTCAAGCGCGACCTTTTCGATTTCGTCGGCCACGCCGCTGGAAAGCATGCCCGGATCAATCAGCCGCGTCTGGCCGTTCACACCCGCCTCGTTCATGCTGGCCTGCGCTTTTGCCAGCACATGGCGGCCCTCCTCCATCACCGCCTCGTGGAAAGGCGCGATCTCGATATAAGCCGACGAATAAATGGCGCTGGGATACTCGACCACGTAAATCGCCAGAAGAGACGCGTGCTGAGCTTTGGCAAGCTCGATAGCGTGGCTTAGCGCACGCAACGAGGTATCGCTGCCGTCGACGGCCAGAAGAATGTGCTGATACATGGGTTGCTCTCCTGTTCGGACTTCGGTGTGCTGCGCGGCCGGCGGCGGCTCCGCCTTCACCAGAAGCACCGGCAAGGCGCATCGGCGAACCACGGACTCGGCATCGCTGCCCAGCACCAGGCGATTGAAGCCGCGCCGCCCGTGAGTGCCCATCACGATCAGGTCGGCCCGCCAGCGCCTGGCGTCTTCCAATATGGTGTCGGCGAC
>DAIDKG010000096.1 GCA_027450125.1 Bordetella sp.
GCATGGCTATCATGCAGTTCATTCAAAACAGCCCGACCACAAGGGCACACACTCAGGAGACAGCATGAACCCGACTCGACGCAAGCTCATGGCGGGCGGCAGCGCCATTCTGGCCCTCGCCCCCTTCCAGCGTGCCCTGGCGGCCCCGGAATTCCGCTACAAGTACGCCAACAACCTTCCGCCCGCGCACCCCATGAACATGCGGGCCAAGGAAGCCGCGGCAAGCATCCTGCGCGACACCAAGGGCCGATTCCAGCTCGACATCTTCCCCAGCAGCCAACTCGGCTCCGATACCGACACCCTGAGCCAGCTGCGCGCGGGTGCCGTCGAGTTCTTCACCCTGTCGGGCCTGATCCTCTCCAACTTCGTACCCGCCGCCTCGATCAGCGGCATCGGCTTCGCCTTCCCCAACTACGACACAGTCTGGAAGGCGATGGACGGCGATCTGGGCGCCTACATCCGCTCCGAGATCCATGGCAAGGGCCTGGTCGTCATGGACAAAATCTGGGACAACGGTTTCCGCCAGGTGACCACCAGCACCAAGCCTATCGACGGCCCGAACGATTTCCACGACCTCAAGATCCGCGTGCCGGTGAGCCCGCTGTGGACTTCCATGTTCAAGGCGCTGGGCGCCGCGCCCGCCAGCATCAACTTCAACGAGGTCTACTCCTCGCTGCAGACCAAGGTCGTGGACGCGCAGGAAAACCCGCTGGCCATCATCGACACCGCCAAGCTCTACGAAGTGCAGAAGTATTGCTCGATGACCAACCACATGTGGGACGGCTTCTGGTTCCTGGGCAACCGCCGCGCCTGGGAAAAGCTGCCCAAGGACATCCAGGCCGTCGTGGCCAAGCACATCAACGCGGCCGGCATCGCCGAGCGCGCCGACGTGGCCGCGCTGGACAAGCAGCTGCAGTCCAAGCTGGCCGGCAAAGGCATGATCTTCAACACGCCCGCGCCCGGACCCATCCGCGACGCCCTGCGCAAGGCCGGCTTCTACACCGAATGGCAGAAGAAGTACGGCGACAAGGCCTGGGGCCTGCTCGAGAAATCGGTCGGGAAGCTCGCGTGAGCGTTGCCGCCGACACCGACGCGGCGGGCCTGTCCCAGGCGCCACCCGTCGGCCGCCGACGCTGGACGACGGCGGCCGACAGGCTGCTTGGCCGCCTGGTCGAGATCCCGGCGGCCATCCTGGTGGTCGCCGAGATCGTCATCCTGTTCGCCGGCATCCTGGCGCGCTACGTCTTCCGTTCGCCGCTGGTCTGGTCCGACGAGCTCGCCTCCATCCTCTTTCTGTGGCTGGCCATGCTGGGCTCGGTCGTGGCCTTCAGGCGCGGCGAGCACATGCGCATGACCGCCTTCGTCAACCGCGCGCCGCCGCGCATGCGCGCCTTCTTCGACCTGGTCGCCATCGCGGCGGCGCTGGCCTTCCTGCTGCTCATCCTGCTACCCAGCTGGGACTATGCCGCGGAGGAGCAATTCGTCACCACGCCGGCACTGGGCATCCCGGACGTCTGGCGCGTGGCGGCCATGCCGGTAGGCGCAGTCCTGATGCTCGCCCTGACCCTGCTGCGATTGCTGGACCAGGCGGATTGGCGCACCACGCTCAAGGCGCTGGGCCTGGTCGCGGCGATCGTGGCGGCGCTGGCGGCCCTGCAGCCCGTACTGGCCGGACTGGGCAACATCAACCTGCTCATTTTCTTCGTCGGCGTCGTGGCCGCCACGGTCTTCACCGGCGTGCCCATCGCCTTCGCCTTCGGCCTGGCCACCTTCGGCTACCTCGCGCTGACCACGACCGTGCCCATGATGATCGTGGTCAACCGCATGGACGAAGGCATGTCGCACCTGATCCTGCTGGCCGTTCCGCTGTTCGTCTTCCTGGGCTTGCTGATCGAGATGACGGACATGGCCCGGCGCATGGTGGCCTTCCTGGCCAGCCTGCTGGGCCACGTACGCGGCGGCATGTCCTACGTGCTGGTCGCCGCCATGTACCTGGTGTCGGGCATATCGGGCGCCAAGGCCGCCGACATGGCCGCGGTGGCTCCGGTGCTCTTTCCCGAGATGAAAAAGCGCGGCGCCGACGAAGGCGAACTGGTCGCGCTGCTTGCTGCCACCGGTGCGCAGACCGAGACCATTCCGCCCAGCCTGGTACTCATCACCATCGGCTCTGTCACCGGCGTGTCGATCACGGCGCTCTTTACCGGCGGCATGCTGCCGGGCCTGGTGCTGGGCCTGATGCTGTGCGTCCTGGTTTTCCGTCGCTGCAGGAAGGAGGACCTCTCCGGCGTGCAACGGCCCGACGGCAAGACCATCGCCCGCTCCTTCTTCGTGGCGCTGCCGGCGCTGGCGCTGCCCTTCGTCATCCGCGCCGCCGTCGTCGAGGGCGTGGCCACGGCCACCGAGGTATCGACCATCGGCATCGTCTACGCCGCGTTCATCGGCCTTTTCGTCTATCGCCACTTCGACTTCAAGCGGCTGGGGCCCATGCTGGTGTACACGGCGTCGCTATCGGGCTGCATCCTGCTCATCATCGGCGCGGCCACCGGCATGGCCTGGGCGTTGACGCAATCGGGCTTCTCGCAACAGCTGGCAACCATGATGGAAGGCTTGCCTGGCGGCGCCTTCTCCTTCATGACGGTGTCCATCCTCGCCTTCATCGTGCTGGGCAGCGTGCTCGAGGGCATCCCCGCCATCGTGCTCTTTGGCCCGCTCCTGTTTCCCATCGCCAGGGCCATGGGCATAAACGAAGTGCATTATGCGGTGGTGGTGATCCTGTCGATGGGCCTGGGCCTGTTCGCTCCGCCTTTCGGCGTGGGCTACTACGCGGCCTGCGCCATCAGTCGCGTCACGCCCGACAAGGGCATCAAGCCGATCATGGGCTATCTCGCGTCCATTGCCGTCGGCATCGTCATCGTGGCGGCCGTGCCCTGGCTATCGACCGGCTTCTTGAAATAACGGTTCAAAAACGGCCTGGAGTGCGGCCTTACCCCCCGCCCGCTCCCGGCCACGCAGTGATTCCACCATCGGGCGGCGACCCCGTCCGATACGGAAGTTTCCGGGTCTCCAAAAGAGATCCCGTCCAGGAGAACAACTCGATGACCGCGCAACGCTCATCCGTTTTTCCACGTCCGCGTACGCTGATCCATCCCGGCGCCTTCAACCCGGTGCGCATCCAGAGCAAGCTTTCCCGGCGAGCGCGCCATGTCCGACTGCTGCTGCAGCCGGGCGCAAGCCTCTTCGATGGCATTGTGGCGCCACTCGGATCGCTGGGCATACACAGTGCATCCATGACGATCCTGGGCGGCTATTTCGACACGCTGCAATACTGCGTCGCGCCGCCCGATCCCAGGCACGAAGCCGTGATCCGGTACAGCGCGCCCATCGCCGCCGGCCCGGCCTACATGGTCTTCGGCAACGCCACCCTGGGCAAGGGCATGGACGGCGGCCCCGTCGTTCATTGCCATGCCGCCCTGCGCACCGCACAAGGCGCCTCCAAGGGCGGCCACGTGATTGCGCAGGACGCCATCGTGGGCTCCTGGCCCATTGCGGTGCTGGTGACCTCGCTGGACGGCTTCGACCTGCGCGTCGCCTTCGACCCCGAGACCAATATCGCGCTGATCCAGCCCTTGCAGGAGAACCATCATGAGTGACGACGCGATCGTCGAGTCCGGCACCATGGGCCGCGTCGCCTACGCGCGCATCGCCCCCAACGAAGATCTGGTCCAGGGCGTGGAAAAGCTCTGTCTGGCCGAAGGCTTTCGCAACGCCTTCGTGCGCGGTGCCCTGGGCAGCCTGGTCGATGGCTGCCTGGGCACCCTCGACGGCAAATTCATCCAGGTCAAGGGCCCCGCGGTGGAAATCGTCAGCCTCGCAGGCGAAGTCCGGTCTCAGCCGGACGGTTCGCTGCGCGCTACGCTGACGGGCGTGATCGCCGATCCCGAGGGCAATATCTACGGCGGCCCGTTCGTCGCGGGCGCCAACTCGGTATGCATGACTTTCGAGGTCACGCTGGAGGAGTGGCTGCCCGACCAGAAGGCCGCGGCATAAGACGCGACGGCGATCGTGCAGGCCCCCACGGGCGAACTCGCCTCAGGGCAGATGAATCTGGCCCTTGCCCAGCGCGATCACACGGCCGCCCACGCGTATCGTGCCGTCGCCATCCACGTCAAGGTAAAGTGTGCACGGCCGCCCGGCCTGCTCGCCCTGGCGCACGAGCACGCGCGCGGGCAGCTCATGGCCGCGCGCCAACAGCCAGCCGCCCAGATTCGCGCAAGCCGAACCCGTGCCCGGGTCCTCGTCCACGCCGCCGCCCGCCTTGGTAAAGAAATAGCGCGAAAGCACCACGTCGCGCCCGTCCTGCTTCTCGCCGGTGAAAGCAAACACGTAAGCCGTCTTGCGTTCCAGGCTGCTGACCGGCCACTGCCCTATCCGCGCCGAATCCGGCTGCACGCGGCGCACGGCATCGGCCGTCTTGAGCGGCACCAGTAGTTGATCTGCTCCTGTATCGACCCACAGGGGTTCGTCAAGCAGATCATGCGCCGACACGCCCAGCAGCGCAGCGATTTCAGCAGGCGACTGCTCAGGCGCTTGCGTGCGCGGCGCGCCGTCGACCGGCGGCACCAGCGTCCAGACATCGCCCTTCGCCCGCACCGGCACCCGGCCCGCGGCAAACTGCAGCGTCAATGCATCGCCCGATTCGCGAATCGCGCGCACGACATGCGCCGTGCCCAGGGTGGGGTGCCCGGCGAAGCGCATCTCGTAGCCCGGTGTAAAGACGCGCACCCGCGCATCGGCCTCATCGCTCGGCAGTACGAACGTCGTCTCGGAAAGGTTGAACTGCACCGCCAGATTCTGCATGGCTGCATCGTCCATGCCGCGCGCGTCTTCGAACACGCATAGCGGATTGCCGCCGAACGTAGACTCGGCGAATACATTGACCAGATGAAAGGTATAGGACGGCATAGCGCTTCTAGGAAAATCGACAGGAAGCTGATTTATACAGGAAAGGCCATCCGATCAACGCACAGGCCGCGCCTGAGGCGAGGACAAGGCAGGTAGCCTGCAAGAGGATTTCCGTCCAGAGGCGCAAGGACGCAGACCCGGAGCCGCTCGGACACCGAAGCCGCGGCGCCGACGGCAGAGCGCAAATCCCTCGCAAACCGTCCGGCCTGGTTCCCTTGCTCCGCCAATGGCGACTCCAGCCGATGCCGCCAGGTCCGGGCAGGAAGGCCTCGTCCGTCAGGCCGCGACGGACTTTCCTTCCCGCCAGTGGGCCACGCCTTCGACGACGGCGTAGTAGACGATCACAAGACCGGCGAGCGGGTCCGCCCACCACCATCCGGCAACGGCGTTGAGCGCGACGCCGACGAGCACCGCCGCCGCGAGATAAGCATCAATGACAGTTACGCGCGATTCCGCGACAAGCACCGCGTTGTCCAGCCGGCGGCCAATGACAGACTTGCCGCGCGCAAGGGCGAGCATGGCGACGACCGTCGCGGCAAGCCATGCAATGCCTGCCGCAGACGGCGCCGGGCGGCCGCCAGCGGCGATCACATAGAGCGTCTGGACCACGATGTAGACGGCAAGCGCCATGAAGGCGGCTCCGATCATCCGCAGCGCAAGCTTCTCCTTGTTGCCCCCGGCGCCTGTCAGGTGCCAGACAACCACGACCGACGCAAATATCTCGATCAGCGAATCCAGACCAAAGCCTGCGAGGGCTACCGAATGCGCAACCATTGCGGCAATCCCAACTATCACGACTCCGGCGACGTTCCATGCCAGCGTGATGTACTCGAGCGCAAGGCCGCAGCGCAGCAGTCGGTCCGGTGCAGAACGATCGGTGGCGCTCGGCCTTTGCGCTTGACGATCCATGGATGCCGGCCTGAAGAGGTGTCGATCTCGACAATATAGCGTAGCGGCCTCAGCCCGAGGCCGGACGGGCTTCTTGTGCGCGCGATTCATCGAATGGCAACGAATCGGAGAGCCGTCGGTGACCGACTGCTGAAGATCGGGCGGCGCCGCGGGACTCAGCACCTCAAACGGGAAACTCACTCACCAAACCGCAAAAAACAGGATCCAGGCCGCCACAAATGGCCCCAATCCAGCGGCAAACACCAGCCAGGCGGCGGCACGACGGCCCAGGCCAACGGCCCGCTTGCCCAACACCCGCCAGGCCAGACGCAAGGACCAGGCAATCGCCAGGGCGAGCAAGACAAAACGTGCGGGATTCACCCATCCCGTTCCCATGCCTTCGTGCTTGAGCAGCGTGATCGTGGTGGCCGACAGTCCCAGGAACACGCCGATTCCCGCGGCGGGAATGAGCGCCTGGGCCAGCGTGTGCAACCCCATGCGGGGGCTCGCCGCATTGCGCAAAGGCGCCACCGACGAAGCGATCCACAACGCCAGATAGAGCGAACCGCCCACCCCTGCCGCGGCGCCCAGGGCAAAGAACAGGATCAGGCCGCCGTCCAGCCACGAGAAGACATCGTTGACGTCGGGATAATGCGTCATGACGAACCAGGGCGCATTCTCGGCCAAAGGCCACATGATGTTCCTGTCGATGAGCCATGTGGCGATGATCTGCTTGATCTGCACATACCAGGGGCTCGCGCTCCACAGGAAGGCGCCTACGGCGATCCCCATCAGTCCCAGGCAGATCAGCGCGGTCTGCCAGGCATCGGCCTGCGCCACGTCGACGATCTCGGCCTCGGGCGAGCGCGGCGACAGGGCGATGGCGCCGCGGTAGCCGCTGCAGCGGCCGCACATGTGGCAATCGCTTGCGCCCTTCATGTGGCGCAGCGGCACCAGCGGTGCGCAGTTGACGGGCTGGATGCGGATCGTGCGCCGCCCCGGGGACAAGGACTGGCGCCACGCCTGTTCGCCGACCTTGTAGTGCCAGGGAGCCAGCTTGGCCAGAAGCGAGAATACGCCGTTGACCGGACAAAGATACTTGCACCAGACACGCTTGCCGCGGCCGTAGTACCACCCTACGCCGATTGCCGCGGCCGTCGATCCGCCCAGCACGGCCAGCACTGCCCAGGGATACTGATAAACGCTGACCAGTTGCCCGTACACGGTGGTGAGCGCGAAGGCCACGAAAGGCCAGCCGCCCCAGCGCATCCATTTGGGAATGGCATGGCCGCGGCCGCGTTCGCTGGCCCACTCGGTGAGCATGCCCTCGGGGCACAGCCAGCCGCACCAGGCGCGCCCCAGCAGCGGCATGGAAATCAGCACGAATGGCCACCAGATGCCCCAGAAGGCGAATTGCGCGGCGATGGTCAGATTGTTGAACATCGATGCCGCGTTGTCCGGAAGCGGCAGCGCGGCCGGGACGATCAGCAGGAAAAGATAGATGGCGACGACGCCCCACTGCAGCCTGCGCAGCAGCCGGGCGTGGTCGCGCAGGAAGTCGGCGAAGCGGGCGCCGGCGCGCCCGATCACGGCAGACATGGAATCAACCCTTGTGGCACGCGGCACATGCGACGGGGAAATTTATTGCGCCGCGCGCGCAAGCGCCGCCGGCTGCGGACGGCCCGCGCGTCGCAGCAACACCCAGACCACCAGCCAGTAGCCAAGCCAGCACAGCAGCGAACTCAAGGCCGGATAGGCGCGATAGCCCGCGAAATCGGCCAGTATCTTGCCGAAACCGGTGCTGTCGCTCAGCAGCCAGGAACTGTTCCAGACCGGGTCCATCAGCGTGGGCATGACGCCCAGCGAGATCAGATGATCGAGGCCGCCCACCAGCAACGACCCTGCCAGCAGCAGGAGCAAGACTTCGGTCAGCCTGAAAAAGCGCCGCCAGGTGATGAGCTTGCCGCCCAGTTGCAGCAACCAGAAGGTGAGCCCTGCCGCAGCCAGTCCTGCCGCGCCGCCCAGCACCAGCAAGGCAGCCGGTTCCGAGCCCTTGCCGGCGCCTGCCGCCGACACCGTGCCGTACAGAAACACCACGGTCTCGCTGCCCTCGCGCGCCACCGCGATCACCACCAGCGCGAACAGTCCCCACCAGTTGTCGCTTGCGATCGATGTCCTGGCACCGGACTCCAGTTCGCTCTTGAGCGTGCGGCCGTGGCGCTTCATCCACAGCACCATCTGCACCACCAACAGGCAGGCGGCCAGTGACATGCCGCCCTGGAACCATTCCTGCCCTGTGTCGCTCAGCCACTCGGAGATGCCCAGCAGCACCAGCGCCAGCGCGCCGGCCAACGCAAGCCCGCCGGCCACGCCGCCCCAGAGATAGGGCAGGCCGCGGCGACCTTCGGGGCTGGCCTTGAGCCAGGAATACAGAATGCCCACCACCAGCAGGGCTTCGACGCACTCGCGCCAGACGATGAAAAGGACCTGTTCCATATGCACGACCGCCGGATTACCTGACTACCAAAGTGCCCTTCACGTTGGAATGAAAATCATCGAAGAAGGGATACTCGCCGGGCCGCGAGATGGTGATGACCACGAAGGACTGCACACCCGGGCCCAGCACCTTCTCCTTGCGCAGCGGGATGCTTTCGAATTCCACAGGCTCGTTGCTGGCATTGATCAGGTTGATCTTGAAACGGCCGGCCGGCACCTCCAGGCGCGCCGGCTCGAACGTGCCGTCGGGCTTGAAGGTAAGCGTGAAAGTCGGCAGTTCGTCGGCCCGGGCCGCACCCATGCCCAGCAGCCCTATCGCCAGCAGCACTCCCGCAAGCACGCGGCGCATGATCAGTACCCGCCCTTCTTGCCGATGCCGGCGTAGGCGAAGTCATATTCCAGATGGATGGGGGCGAACCACGGCCCCACGCCGGTTTCCTTGTCGATGTGGCGACCGAAATGGTTGGCCGGATCGGCCGTGGGCGGCTGCACGTCCATCTTGAGATGGTATTTGCCAGGGCCTTCCAGTTTGACATTGTCGCCATAGTGCGGGCCGTCGTCGGCCACCATGGGCATGAGCATGCCCTTGGTCACCTTGGCGCTGCCGACCTTCTGCAGTTCGTAGTGAACCACCAGATAGGGCATCCATTCGCCTTCGGGAAAACCGGTCGGGTTCTTGGCCGTGGCGTGGATGTCGGCCTCCAGGTGAATGTCGGAATCCTTGGCCGGGCGCATCATGCCGGGCGGATCCATCTCGATGGGCTGCAGATAGACGGCGCCGATTTCCATGCCGCCTTGCTGGACCGGTTTGCCGATCGGGTATTCGGCCGCGCCGGCCATGCCGGCAAAGCTCAGGCTCAGGCCCAGCAAGCCCGCCAGGGCGAGATTACGCTTTTTCATCTAGGACTTCCTCGTCTGTGAAAACGGATGCAATGCCTGTATTTTATATTAAAAATAAGAACTGTTTTCATTGGCATTAAAAATCCCCGAACGATGCCCTCCAAAACAAAGGGGGGCTGAACGCCCCCCTTTTTTCCCTTGCCTGACGGCCGACCGGACCGGTCCCGCTATTTGCGACCGCCCTGCGGGCCGCCCGGATTGAAGGGAAAGCCCGAGAACATGCTGCGGGCCTGGTCCTGCATCTGGTCCTGCATCTGCGTGAACAGGTTCTTGCTCTGGTCGATGTAGTTGTTGAGCATATTCTGCAGCGCCGGGGTCTGGCCGCTCATGAGCTGAGCCCAGGCCTCGGGCCCCAGGTTGGTGCCGTAAAGGCCCTTGGACTGATCGGCGAATCGTTCCTGGATTTCCATGAAGGCCTGGATGTTGCGCTCGAGGTAGGACCCCATGACGCCCTGCATGGCATGGCCGTAGAAGCGGATGATCTGGGCCAGCATGCCTGAAGAGAACATCGGCATGCCGCCGCTTTCCTCTTCGAGGATGATCTGCAGCAGGATGCTGCGGGTCAGGTCCTCTGCGCTCTTGGCATCGACCACCTGGAAATCTTCGTTGGCAAGCACGAGCTGCTTGACGTCAGTCAGCGTGATGTAGGTGCTGGTCTGCGTGTCGTACAGCCGACGGTTGGGATATTTCTTGATCAGGCGCTGGGAGGTAGCGTCCTTGGCTGCTTGCGTCATTCGTAGTCCCCGACAGTGACTCGGTCTCTTTGATGGGAGAGCTTCAGTTTACGCCCAGGCCCTGCCCGCGCTGAAACAGGCCCTGGATGTCCGGCTCAGCCCATGTGCAGACCGCCGTTGAGCGAGAAGTCAGCGCCGGTGGAGAAACCGGACTCGTCCGAGGCCAGCCAGGCGGTGATGGATGCGATTTCCTCGGGCGTTCCCAGGCGCTTGACCGGGATGGTGGCCACGATTTTCTCAAGGACTTCGGGGCGGATGGCGCGGACCATGTCGGTGCCGATATAGCCCGGAGAGATCGTGTTGACCGTGACGCCCTTGCCCGCCACCTCCTGGGCCAGGGCCATGGTGAAGCCGTGGATGCCCGCCTTGGCGGTGGAATAGTTGGTCTGGCCGAACTGGCCCTTCTGCCCGTTCACCGAGCTGATGTTGATGATGCGCCCCCACTGCTTGTCGACCATGCCGTCGATGACCTGCTTGGTGACGTTGAAGAGGCTGTTGAGGTTGGTGTCGATGACGGCGCGCCAGTCGTCCGCCGTCATTTTGCGGAACAGACCGTCGCGCGTAATGCCGGCGTTGTTCACGAGCACGTCCACCTGGCCGTGATCAGCCTTGATTTTCTCGAAGGCCTGCACGGTGGAGTCCCAGTCGGCCACGTTACCCGCCGACGCATAGAAGGTGTAGCCCAGCGCGGCCTGCTCGTCGAGCCATTGCTTGTAGTTGCGGCTGGGGCCGCAACCGGCCACGACGCGGAATCCGTCCGTGGCCAGGCGCTGGCAGATCGCGGTACCGATACCGCCCATGCCGCCCGTTACGTATGCCAGTTTGCCGCTGCTCATGTGGTGTCTCCTAGTTGTTCGGGCTGGACGCGCCATACCCGGGGGTGATTGCTTTACTGCGGACTTGCCGGCCCTGCTGCGTGCTTCTAGATGTCTAGATGGCGCGCACCTTTACGTATCGTCCCGGCGCCGGCTCGATGGGTCTGTAATCGGCGCTGCCCTGGCTGCGCGGCGCCTTCACCCGCTTGCCGCCCTGCTGCGCCAGCCACTTCGACCAATCCACCCACCAGCTTCCGGGATGTTCGTCAGCCTTTTCCAGCCAAGCGTTCGGGTCGCCGGGCATCTTGCCCTGGTCGGTCTGGCGGGCCCAGTAGCTGCGCTTGTTGCGTGAAGCCGGATTGACGACACCGGCGATATGTCCCGACGCGCCGAGCACGAAGCGCACCGGGCCGCGCAGCAACTGCGTAGAGGCATAGGCCGAGGGCCAGGGCACGATGTGGTCCTCACGCGAACCGTACAGATAGGCCGGCATGTCCAGCCGGGTCAGGTCCAGCGGCAGGCCGGCGGCCTGCGCCTTGCCCGGCACCTTAAGGTTGTTCTCGAGATACGTGTTGCGAAAGTACCAGGTGAAGAAGGGTCCCGGCAGGTTGGTGCTATCGGAGTTCCAGAACAGCAGGTCGAAGGGCGGCGGGGTCTGGCCCTTTAGATAGTTGCCCACCACGTAGTTCCAGACCAGTTCGTTGGGGCGCAGAAAGGAAAAGGTGGTGGCCAGGTCGCGCGCCGACATCAGCCCGCCGCGGCCCAGTTGCTGGTCGCGGAACAAGGCATGGTTCTCGTCGACGAACACGCTCAGGATGCCCGTGTCGTGAAAATCGAGCATCGAGGTCAGCAGGGTGAGCGAAGCCGCGGGATTCTCGCCGCGCGCCTGCGCCAGCGCCAGGGCCGAGGCCAGCATGGTGCCGCCCACACAAAAACCCAATGCGTTCACCTGCTCCTGGCCGGTTATGCTCGCGGCCACCGCCAGGGCCTTGAGCACGGCGCCATCAAGGTAATCGGTCCAGGTGGCCTTGTCGACATCGTCGGTGTCGGTCGCCAGCGGATTGCGCCAGGACACGAT
>DAIDKG010000097.1 GCA_027450125.1 Bordetella sp.
TTCGTGTCCGGACTCGAACCATTTCTCGATTTGCATCAGGGCGCTCTGGATCACGTAATTGCCCACGTCGTCGATGATGGGCAGGTCCTCGATCAGGCGGATGAAGTCTGCGGGGTAGATGATCCGGCCATCTGGCGCGCGCCAGCGTATCAGGGCTTCCGCGCCGAAAATCTTTCCCGTGACGATGTCGACTTTGGGCTGATACTCCAGGAACAGCTCGCGGTTTTCCAGCGCGCGCACCACATCGCTTATCAGTTCGTAGCGTTTCTTGGCCTTTCGGTCCTGCTCGGCGTCGAAGAACTGAACGCGGTCGCGGCCCGATTGCTTGGCCTCGTACATCGCCAGGTCGGCATGCCGCACCAGCACGTCCGGGTTGGACGCGTCGCGGGGAAAAACGGTGACCCCTGCGCTGGCGCTCAGCGCGATGACCTGGTCGTTGACCCGGATCGGTTCCTTGCAGACCTGCAGAACGTAATGCAGCCCACTGAGGTATTGCTCCTGCTAGCCGCGCGATTCGATGAGCAGGATGAATTCGTCGCCGCCGACCCGCGCGACGGTGTCGCTTTCGGGCAGCGCGCAGGCCATGCGCCGGCCGACCGTGGCCAGTACCTCGTCGCCGACCGAGTGGCCGTAGCGGTCATTGATGTCCTTGAAGCCGTCCAGGTCCAGATAGGCGACCGCCACTTCAGACCCTTCTTTCTCGGCCTTGCGCAGGCTGCGCTCCAGGCGTTCGGCCAGCAGCAGCCGGTTGGGCAGGCTGGTCAGCGAATCGAAATGAGCCATGCGCTCCATCAATTCCTGCTGCTCGCGTATGCCGGTGATGTCCGCGAAGATGGCGATGTAGCGGCCGGGAAGGTCGTTTCGCTCCTGGACGCGGCTGATGTTTATGAGCGCTGCGAACGCCTCACCTGTCTTCTTGCGGCTCCATACCTCGCCCTGGCAGTGGCCGGTTTCTTTCAGATCGGCCAGCATCTTGAGCTGGATTTCGGGCGACTGGCGGCTCGAGCGGAAGATCGCGGGCGTCTGGCCTATCACCTCCTGCAAGTCATAGCCCGTGATTTGCGTGAAGGCCTTGTTCACATGGATGAAGCGCCCGTCGGCATCGGCGACGATGATCGCTTCGGTGGCGAAGTTGAACACCGTCTCCGACAGGCGCATCTGGTCTTCGAGCGCCCGTCGATGCGTGATGTCGCGCACGATCTTCGATGCGGCGATGATCTTGCCCGATTCGTCCCGGATGGGGGACACGGTGATCGATGCCGGGAATATGCTCCCATCCTTGCGCAGGCGCAGCGTCTCGAAATGCTCGACGCGCTTGCCGGCGGCGATCTGCGCGATGATGTGCTCTTCTTCGCCCCTCAGATGCTCGGGAAAGAGCTTTTGCACGGACTGGCCGATGATTTCCCCGGCCGGGTAGCCGAACATTTTCTCCGCGGCGGGATTCCAGCTGGTGATGATGCCATCGAGTGTCTTGGACACAATCGCATCGTCGCTGCCTTCAATCAGCGAGATCAGGAACTGCAGGGGCACTCGAGCAGGAATCATCGTCTCAAACGGTCATCTGTACTCGTCGTCCAGCCATTTGATTCATTTGGGCGTCAAAGCCCGTAGATCATCGAACTTTGCATTGATTGCAGCATACTCCAATACTACTAAATGAAATTAAACGAGTGAATTATTTTCATTTCCCAGTCTGGAGGGGCAGTTCCGAGCTGCTCCAGAAAGACCTCGCATCGGGACGGCTGGAGTCCGGCGAGTTAGCGCGCATGGCGAGCCAGCGCGGTCGAGGACAGGCCTAGGGTGACCAAGGCGCCCAGGCACGACACCAGGTGGCTCCGCACGCGCCTGAAGACTCGAACCGTAGGGGATGTTGATTGTGTCGGCATTTCCAACTTCTGCGAGTGGGGCATTGCCGAGATGATGAACCTGTGCGAGTGGCCGGTTTGAGTCGTTGAAAGGCGGGAGGCCAAGCGGGGTTAGATGAACCCCTTGGCGATCTGGGATAGCACCGCGGCGGCGGTCGTCACGCTTATCCATTTGATCAGCTTGAGCTCGGAGCGGAATTCGCTGCGCAGCTCGGTTATTTCTCCGCGCAGCTCAGTCATTTCTCCGCGCAGCTCAGCGGTTAGCACCTTCACATCATCTTGGGTGGCCAGGCGTTGCAACTGCACGTCGTAGGCATCGGCGGCCGCCCGGGCATGTGCCTTGGCCTGGCTTTCAGGAACCCCGGCGGCTTGCAGGGATTCGGCGTATTTGAGCGTGTCGAAGGCAGGCATGGCGTGGGTCATCAAGGCCTCGGTAGGTCCATGGTAGAAGCCTTAAGGGTGCCTGCGCAAGAGCGCCTCGGCCATTCGTACAAGCCGAGGTGGCTCACGGCGGGCCGGCCCGCTTGACACGGCATCGCCTGATGCCGTGTCTTCTTACAGCACGTAGCGCGCCAGATCCTGGTTGGCCGCCGCGTCGGCCAGCTGCTCGTCGACATAGGCCGCGTCGATCTTCACTGTCTTGCCGCCGTGCGCGCCGACGTCGAAGGACAGTTCTTCCAGCAGTTTTTCCATCACGGTGTACAGACGGCGGGCGCCGATGTTTTCGGTGCGCTCGTTGACCGAGAAGGCCAGCTCGGCCAGGCGCTCGATGCCCTCGGTGGTGAATTCGAGATGCACGTCTTCGGTGTCCAGCAGCGCCGAGTATTGCTTGACGAGCGAGGCGTCGGTATCGGACAGGATGCTCACGAAATCCTTGGCGGTGAGCGAATCGAGCTCGACGCGGATGGGAAAGCGGCCCTGCAGCTCGGGAATGAGATCGGACGGGCGCGACAGATGAAAGGCGCCCGAGGCGATGAACAGGATGTGATCGGTGCGCACCATGCCGTAGCGCGTGTTCACCGTGGTGCCTTCGACCAGCGGCAACAGGTCGCGCTGAACGCCCTGTCGCGAGACGTCGGCGCCGCCCGTCTCCTGGCGCGCGGCGATCTTGTCGATCTCGTCCAGGAACACGATGCCGTTCTGCTCGACGTTGGCGACGGCGGCGGTCTTGATGTCGTCCTCATTGACGCGCTTGCCGGCTTCCTCGTCGACGATGAGCTTGAAGGCCTCTTTGATTTTGACCTTCTTGGGCTTGGTCTTCTCGCGGGCCAGGCCGGCGAACATGCCACGCAGCTGCTCGGCCATCTCTTCCATGCCGGGGGGCGACATGACGTCCAGCTGCGGCATGGGCTGGGCGATGTCGATCTCGATCTCGGTGTCGTCCAGCTGGCCTTCGCGCAGGCGCTTGCGGAAGGTCTGGCGCGCGGGGCTTTCGTTGTTGCGCTCGGGCTCGCCCGACGCGTTGCGCGAGGGCGGCACGAGCACGTCCAGGATGCGGTCTTCGGCCGCGTCTTCGGCGTGGCTGCGCACGCGGCGCATTTCCTGTTCGCGCGCTTGCTTGACCGCGAACTCGGTGAGGTCGCGGATGATGGTGTCGACGTCGCGGCCGACGTAGCCGACCTCGGTGAATTTGGTGGCCTCGATCTTGATGAAGGGCGCGTTGGCCAGCTTGGCCAGGCGGCGCGCGATCTCGGTCTTGCCCACGCCGGTGGGGCCGATCATCAGGATGTTCTTGGGGGTGATCTCGTGGCGCAGGG
>DAIDKG010000098.1 GCA_027450125.1 Bordetella sp.
AATGGCGCCGTAGCCGAGCCAACGCAGCCGTCCTTGCGGTGCGTGCAAGAAAATCCATGCGAGCACGCCCGCGAAGACCGGCATCAGGGTGGGTGCGATCGTGGCAGCCTGGGCTGCCGAGGTTAGTTTCAGCCCCAGCGCTACCAGTAGGACGAAAGGCGAGCCCCAGAGCAATGCGAACAGCAGACCTTCGGCCCATGCCCCCGCAGGCAGGCGGGCCTGCCTGCGCAGCACTGTCGGCAGCAGCACGATGGCGCCGACACCGAAGCGAAGCGCGGTGATGTCCCATATCCGCAACTCGCGGGTCACCCCCAACCGGGTGACGACGAACCAGCCCGAGAAAATCGTGAGCGCAAGCGCAGCCCATGCGAATCCTGCGTAGCGGGCTCGCGCAGCCGCCGTCCGGACAGCCTGCGTATCCGCTTGCCGTTCGGTTTCGGGTTCCTGGTTCACCATTGTTCAGGTCGTGGCGCTCGTACGCAGCTTGTCGAGCACCGGGAAAAGTTCCACCGGGTCGGGCCGCTGGGTGTAGTCGGGATTGACCTCGGCATAGGCAATGACACCATCGCTGCCGATGACGTACCGCGCCGGCATGGGCAGCACCCAGGCCGGATCGTCGTTGAACGTCGGCAGGTCGTTCTTGAAGCCCTTATAAAGCACGACAAGGTAGTCCGGCAGGGAAAACCTTAGTCCGAACGCGGCCGCTACACGGCTTTTCTCGTCGATCAGGATGGGAAAGCCCAGGCCGTTTTCGCGTTGGGACTTGCGGCTGTTGGGCGCGGTCTGGGGTGAGAGGGCGACGACCTGCGCGCCTCTGGCCTCGATCTGCGGCAGCGCTGCCTGCAGGGCCTGCAGTTCCAGATTGCAGTAGGGGCACCACACGCCGCGATAAAACGAAACGACCAGCGGCCCTTTCGCCAGCAGGTCCGACGAGGAGACCAGGTGGCCGTCGGGATCCTTGAGCGTGAACTCCGGGGCCTTGTCGCCGGCCTTCCTGGCGTTCAGGGCCTGGCCGGACGCGATCAGCTCGGCCGTGGCGCGGTGCATGATGTCCAGTACCTCCGGACTGGGCTTGAAGGCGCGCTTGCCGCCTTCGAAATCGGCCTTGAGGGCATCCAGGCGGTCTTGCAAAGACATGATGGGCTTTCCTGAGTGTCGGGTTAAACGATTGTGATCTATTCATCGATACGAAGTTATGCTTGAGAATGGACAACATTTATTCGCCACGCAAATGAATGATCGGCTTCAGGAACTGACCGTCTTCGCGCGGGTCGGGGAAAGCGGCAGCTTTACGCGCGCCGCGCGCGACATGAACCTGTCCCAGCCCTCGGTGTCGCGCATCGTGGGAGAGCTGGAGGCCCGGCTCGGGGTGAAGCGTTTGCTGCGCACCACGCGGCGGCTGACCTTGACGGCGGCGGGGGAAACGTTTCTCGAAAGGGCGCGTGCCGTCCTGGCCGGCCTGGACGAGGCCGAAGATGCCGCGCGCGGAATCGATTCGCTGCGCGGCACCCTGCGCGTCGCGCTGCCCGTAGTATTCGGCATGCGCGAAGTGATCCCGCGCCTGCCGGAATTCCTGGCGCGCTACCCGCTGCTGCGGGTGGATCTGCGGGTGTCGGATGCCTACCAGGATCTGGTCGCCGAGGGGGTGGACGTCGCCATCCGGCTCGGCAGGCT
>DAIDKG010000099.1 GCA_027450125.1 Bordetella sp.
GCTTGATCAAGGCCGCCCGGGCGTACTGCTGACGGTGCTGCGCAAAGCGTCCCGACCCACCGCATCATGAACACTGATTCCCGCGCCCTGCCCCTGCCCGCCTCGCCGCCGCTTTCGGCCAATCGCAAGCCGCTCGTTGCCGCCCTGCTGCTCTGGGTGGCCGGCGCCATTTACCTGGCGCAGACAGCCGGCTGGCGCCCGGGCGCGCTGTGGCTGGTGGGCGGCCTGATGGGCGTCACGCTCTACCATGCCGCCTTTGGCTTCACCCAAGCCTGGCGTGTGTTCGTGTCCGATCGCCGCGGCGCGGGACTGCGCGCGCAGATGATCATGCTGGCCCTGGGTGTGCTGCTGTTTTTTCCGTTCCTGGAGCAGGGATCGCTCCTGGGCCGGCATGTGACCGGCCTGGTGGCGCCCGCCGGCGTATCGGTGCTGGTGGGCGCATTCCTGTTCGGCCTGGGCATGCAGTTGGGCGGCGGCTGCGCCTCGGGCACCCTGTTCGCGGTGGGCGGGGGCAATACCCGCATGCTGGTCACCCTGCTGTTTTTCATCGTCGGCGGGGTGCTGGGCACCTATACCTACGGATGGTGGTCCCACCTGCCGGCCCTGCCGCCCATCTCGCTGGTCAAGGCCTGGGGCGCCGTCCCGGCGCTGGCGGCCAGCCTGATCGTCTTCGCCCTGATCGCCTGGCTCACCCTGGTGCTGGAAAAACGCCGCCACGGCCGCGTGCTCGCCACCACCACCGGCATCGATCGCCCTGTCTCGCTGCTGCGCGGCCCTTGGCCCCTGATTGCGGGCGGCTTGGGGCTGGCGCTGCTGAATTTCGCCAACCTGGCCCTGGTCGGCCGCCCCTGGGGCATCACCTCGGCGTTCTCGCTGTGGGGCGCCAAGGTGCTGCAAGGGCTGGGAGTGGACGTCGCCCACTGGCAATTCTGGCTCGCGCAAAAGGCCGCGCTGGCCGCGCCCATCAGCCACGACGCCACGTCGATCACGGACATCGGCATCATGGTGGGCGCCCTGGCGGCGGCCAGCGCAGCCGGCAAGTTCGACCCGCTGTGCAAATTGCCGGCGCGTTCGCTGGCCGGCGCGGTGGCAGGCGGCCTGCTGCTGGGCCTGGGCTCGCGCATGGCCTACGGTTGCAATATCGGCGCCTATTTCAGCGGCATACTTTCGGGCAGCTTGCACGGCTGGCTGTGGCTGCTGGCCGCTTTCGCCGGTAGTATGGCGGGCGTGCGGCTGCGCCCCCTCTTCGGCCTGGCGGTCGAAAAAACGCCGGCTCCCTCGCACTGCTGATTTGCGCCTCGCGGAGAACTCCATGCGCTGGATCACTACCCGCTATACCACTTTTGCCATCGTTCTGATCGGCGCAGTCGTCACGACACTGCTGGCGCCATGGCACACGGCCGACTGGCTGTGGGCGGCGATTCCGCTCTGGGCGCTGACCCTGCTGGGCGTCTACGACATGGTGCAAAAGCGCCATGCCATCCGCCGCAACTATCCGGTGCTGGGCAATCTGCGCTTTCTTTTCGAATACATCCGCCCGGAGATCCGCCAGTACTTCCTCGAAGACGACACCAGCGCCGCCCCCTTCTCGCGCGCGCAACGCTCCATCGTCTACCAGCGCGCCAAGGAGCAACTGGACAAGCGCCCCTTCGGCACCCAGGAAGACGTTTACGGCGACCGCTACGAATGGATCAACCATTCGCTCGCGCCATCGCACATCCAGGACACCGACTTTCGCGTGATGGTGGGGGGCCCTGACTGCAAGCAGCCTTATGCCATGTCGGTATTCAACATCTCGGCCATGAGTTTCGGCGCCCTCTCGGCCAACGCCGTACTAGCGCTGAACGAAGGCGCGCGGCTGGGCAATTTCGCCCACGACACGGGCGAAGGCGGCATCAGCCGCTACCACCGCAAGGCCGGCGGCTCGCTGGTCTGGAACATCGGCTCGGGCTACTTCGGCTGCCGCGACGAGCAAGGCCGTTTTTCCGAAGAAGCTTTCGTGCGCAACGCCTGCACCGAGCAGGTCAAGCTCATCGAGATCAAGCTGTCGCAAGGCGCCAAGCCCGGCCACGGCGGCATCCTGCCGGCCGGCAAGGTCACGCCCGAGATCGCCGAGGCCCGCGGCGTACCGGCCTGGCAGGACTGCAACTCGCCGTCCGCGCACAGCGCCTTCGACACGCCCATCGGCCTGATGCGTTTCGTGGCGCGGCTGCGCGAGCTGTCCCAGGGCAAGCCCGTAGGCTTCAAGTTCTGCATGGGCCATCCCTGGGAATGGTTCGCCATCGTCAAGGCCATGCTGCAGACCGGCATCACGCCCGATTTCATCGTGGTCGACGGCGCCGAAGGCGGCACGGGCGCAGCGCCCGTGGAGTTCGTCGACCATGTGGGCACGCCGCTGCGCGAAGCCCTGCGCATGGTGCACAACACGCTGGTGGGCGTGGGCCTGCGCGACCGCATCAAGCTGGGCGCATCGGGCAAGATCATCACGGCCTTCGACATGGCGCGCGCGCTGGCCATGGGCGCGGACTGGTGCAACGCCG
>DAIDKG010000100.1 GCA_027450125.1 Bordetella sp.
ACCGCGTCTACATCTATCGCCTGGACACGGAAGAAGACCGCATCGCGCTCACGCACGAATACCTGCACCTGGCGTTCGAGCATCATCCGCGCGGCGTGGACGAGGCCTTCATCGAACGCACGGCGCGCTGGTTGATGCGCACCGAGAACTGAACCGGCGCCTGCCAACGCCAAGAGGAGCCACGCATGAAAACACTTGCCATGATCCTGTGCCTGGCGGCCGCCTTCGCCGCGAGCTGGGCCCGTGCCGAAACCGTCACCTTCGAGGCGCCGCTGAACGGCTGGCGCAACAGCGCCGGCGATAAGGAACGCTATACGCAGGAGGTCCACTACCCCGCGTCGGTGGTCAATACGCCCGAAGACCAATCCCGCCTGGCCATGATCGCAGGCAGCATCAAGGCCAATCCCAAAAGCAAACCGGCCGTCTCGGTCGGCACGCTGGTGGTCAACGGCATCGCAATGCCGCAGCGTATCGAGGAAGACGGCCGATTCTCACGCCCCTACGCCTTCGATTCGGGTAGCAACGGCGTCGAGCTGATCACGCCGGACGGCACTCACAAGCGCGTCCAGTTCTACGACGCCTACGCGGGCAAGATCAAGCCGCGCCTGCGCGTGGTGCTGGGCTGGGATACCGACAACACCGACCTGGATCTGCACATCATTTCTCCCGACGGCACGCACACCTACTACGGCGAGCGCGTGTCGCCCAACGGCGGCGCGCTCGATGTGGACGTGACCACGGGTTTCGGCCCCGAGATCTACTCGAACCCCTCGCCTGAGGCCGGCACTTACCTCATCTACGTGAATTACTTCGCCAACAACGGCAATAGCGATCAATTCCTGACCATGGCGCAGGTCAATGTCATCACCGACGAGGGCACGCCGGACGAAAAGATCGAGACCTTCACGGTGCCCATGCGCAGGCCGGGAGAAACCGTGCTCGTCAAGCGTTTCGTGATGGGCAACTGAGTCAGATGCCGGACTTGCCCGCCGTCAGGATCAGGCGCAGGCCCAGCGCCGCGATGACGCCGGCCGAGAGGCGATCGATCCAGGCCTTGGCCCGAAGATAGAGGCTGCGCGGACGCTGGCTGGAAAAGCACAGGGCGACCACCGTATACCACCCGGCTTCGATCGTGAACACGATGGCAGGCAGGGCGGCATAGCACCAGGCCGGCGGATGCTGCGGCAGCAGCGAAACGAAGACGCTACCGTAGACGATGGCCGTCTTGGGGTTGCTCAGCTGCGTGGCAACGCCGACCCAGAAGGCAGGCTTGGCACCCGCCCTTTGCGCAGGGATGCCCTGGTCGAAGGCAAAAGGCCGGCGAGCGCCGCGCCATATCTTCACGGCCAGGAAGATCAGGTAGAGGCCGCCCCCGATCTTCAGGGCCGCATACAGCCAAGCAACCATGGAAAGAACGGTGTAGAGCCCCGCAAGAGCCAGCGCGCTGAACACCACGCCACCCACGCCCATGCCCAGCGCCGTGGCCATGCCGTCGCGCCGGGACGTCCCGACAGCCGTACGGGCGACCAGCACGAAACTGGGACCGGGGCTCATGGCGCCCAGGCACAGCGCGCCGGCGATGCTCAAGACTGCGATCAGTGCGCTCATCGGTTTCTCCCGTACGTGTTCAGGTGTCGGCTATTGCGAATCGGATCCGCCGTGTTGCGCCGCCCGCATCTGCGCGGCCAACTGCGCATAGCGACCGGCCTCGTCCATGCGGCCCAGCCCTTCGTAGAGCACCGCCAGATTATGTGCGGCGAGAAAACTGCCCCGCCCCACGACACTACCCTCCAGATCGGGACACTCGCCGAGGGTCAGGCAACGCAGCCAGGCCTGCTCGACCATGGGCAGGGATTCGGACGAAGCGGTTTGCGGATGCGCGATGGCCCGGTCCAGGAACAAATTGCCCACGGTAAAAAAGAAATCGGGCGAAGCGCTCCAGCGTTCCATCATGTCCGCGGCCAGGACGAGCGCATCGTCCAGGCGGCCTGACTTGCCCAGGCAATAGAGCAGGCGCACATGCAGGTCGTGGGCGTACGGCGCGCTTTCGGGACAGGCCGCGCCGGCCTTGAGATAATGGTCGCAGGCCGGCGCCAGCTCTCCGGAAACCTCGCAGTCCTTGCCCAATTGGTAGAGGACGTAGGGATTTTCGGGTTGCGACGCGAGTTCCTGCAGCAGCAAGGCCCGATTGCGTCCGCGCTTGGCCAGCATGGCCTGGGGCTGATAGCCCGAATGACCGACCACTAGCGACAGGCGCTGCCTGGGCAGGTCGGCGACGACCTGCTCATGCACGCGCCCCTGGAAGCGGGCGCCGCGCGGAAGCAGCCGGGTCAGCCAGGAACCGGCCTGCTGCACGAAGCCGCCCTGGGTGAAGTCGCTCCTGACCAGGACGGCGCCCAGCCTGGGCCCGGACGCCAGCACCGCCTGGGACAGCGACTCGCCGCCGCTTTCTATCCACTCGTCGGCGTCGAGAAAGAGGCTCCAGTCGGCGTCGGCCAACTCGAGCGCCCGGTTGCGTGCCCAGGAAAAATCGTCGCGCCATGGCTCCTGATGCACCTGGGCGCCGCAGGCTCGCGCGATCTCGACGGTGCCGTCGGTGGAGCCGGTGTCGAGCACCACCATCCTGCCGACATGGGGCCTGGCGCTTTCCAGGCAACGGGCGATGCCCTGCGCCTCGTTCCTGGCGATGACGAGCAGCGCAAGATCCACGGAGACCGCCATCGCCTCGCTCCGGTCAGTCCAGCGTGAGCACCGTGGCGCCCGTGGTCTTGCGCGCCGCCAGTTCCGCCTGGGCCTGGCCGGCCTGCGCCAGCGGATAGCGCTGCGAAATGGCGATCTTGATCTTTTTCTTCTGGACCAGATCGAACAGCTCGTCAGACGCGGACTTGAGTTTTTCGGGCGTGTTGACGTGCGTGCCCAGGGTCGGGCGCGTCAGGTACAGGCTGCCTTTCTGGCTGAGTATGCCCACGTTCACGCCCGTGACCGGACCGGAGGCATTGCCGAAGCTCACCATCAGGCCGCGCGGTTCGATACATTCGAGCGACGCTTCCCAGGTGTCCTTGCCCACGCCGTCGTAAACCACCGGCACTTTCCTGCCCTTGGTCAGTTCCATCACGCGTTCGACGATGTTCTCGCGCGAATAGTCGATGGTCTTCCAGGCGCCGTTCTTCATAGCCAGCTCGGCCTTCTCGGGGCTGGATACCGTGCCGATGAGCTTGACGCCCAGGGCCTTGGCCCACTGGCAGGCGATCAGGCCCACGCCGCCGGCGGCCGCATGGAACAGGATGGTCTCGCCGCCTTGCAGGCGATAAGTCTGGCGAAACAGGTACTGCACGGTCAGGCCCTTGAGCATCATGGCGGCGGCCTGGTCGAAGGCGATGCCCTTGGGCAGCTTGACCAGCGCCGACGCCGGCACGTTGCGCTCCTCTGCGTAAGCGCCCAGCGGGCTCTGCGCATAGGCCACGCGGTCGCCCACCTTCAGGTGCCTGACCGCGGAACCGACGGCTTGAACCACGCCGGCGCCCTCGTTGCCCAGACCGTGCGGCAGGGGATGCGGATACAGGCCGGTGCGGTAATAGATGTCGATGAAGTTCAGGCCCACGGCATGTTGCCGGACGGTGACCTCGTCGGGCGCGGGCGGCGCCAGCTCGACGTCCACGAGCTTGAGCACTTCGGGGCCGCCATGCTGTTCGATCTGGATTGCCTTGACTGTGCGGGCCATGCGGGTCTCCTTTGCCATATCGGCGCTGCGATTCGTGAGATGATTTTAGCTTTGGCTCGCCGATGACGGCGCGCAGGCACATTTTCCTCCGTTCGGCATGACACGCTCGAATTCCCCTATAGCTCCCTCCCCCATTTCGCATGGCCGAGCACTGCTCTATGTGCATGTCGTCGCCCTGTGCTTTGGCGTTGTCGGCGTGATCGGCCACCTGATCACGGCCGATGCATCGGCCATCACGCTGGGGCGCGCGCTGTGCGCGGTGCTGACCCTGGTCTGCGTCGGCCGGCTGCAGCGCCGCCCGCTGCTGGGTGTGCTCACGCCAGCGCAGATCTTCGTGCTGGTCATCACCGGATGCCTGCTGGCTGCCCACTGGGTGACCTTCTTCCAGGGCGTCAAAACAGGCGGCATTGCCGTCGCCACGCTGGGTTTCGCCAGCTTTCCCGCCTTCACCATTCTGCTCGAGGCCGCGCTCCTGCGCGAACACACCCGCAAGGCGGAATGGCTTACGGTAGCGCTGGTCACCTTGGGCCTGGTCCTGGTGACACCGGCCTTCGACATCGCCAACCAAGGCACCGAGGGCCTGGGCTGGGGCGTGCTGTCGGGCCTGTGCTTTGCCTTGCTGGCCCTGTGCAACCGCCGCAGCACCGTGCGCATGGACCCGATCCAGGTCGCCTGCTGGCAGAACGTCGTGGTCAGCCTGGTCATGCTGCCCGCCGCCGTCTCCCAGTTGGCCGGCGCCA
>DAIDKG010000101.1 GCA_027450125.1 Bordetella sp.
CGCCTGCCCGACGAGCTGCGACATGTCGAGACGCCGCTGCGCGAAATGCTGACCGCGAACCTGGGACGCGGCAAGGTCGAGGTCCGCGTATCGTACGCGCGCCACGCGGGCACCGAATTGGCCCCGCTCGATCCGGTCTGGCTGGCGCGCTTGGCCGAGCAACTCGAGGCGGCGCGCCGGACCATGCCCGATGTGGCCGCCCCGCGCCTGGTGGAACTCTACAACTGGCCGGGTCAGCGCGGCAACGACGCACTCGACCCCCAGGCCTGGGGCGCCGCGTGCATGCAGGCCGCCAGACAGGCCCTGGATCAGATGCAGGAAGGCCGCGAGCGCGAAGGCGCGCGCCTTGCCGGCATGATGCGCGAATGCGCCGAAGGCGTGGCGCGCATCGTGGCCGAGGTCGAGACGCTGCTGCCACGCCTGCTGGCCGAGCACAGGGAAAAACTGGCGACCAAACTGCGCGAATCGGTGTCCGCCGCCGCCCCGGGCGGTTTCGCCCATATCGGCGGCGCGGAGCTGTCTGAACGCCTGGCGCAGGAAGCCACGATTTTCGCCTTGCGCGTCGACGTGGCCGAGGAGCTTTCGCGGCTGCGCTCGCACATCGAGGAACTGCAACATCTGTTGTCCGACGGCAAAGGCCGTCAAACCGCCGGCAAAGGCGCCAACGGCAGCGCCGGCAAGCGGCTGGATTTCCTCTTCCAGGAAATGAACCGCGAAGCGAACACGCTGGGATCCAAAGCTGGGAGCCTGGAAGTGACACGGGCTGCCATGGATTTGAAGCTGCTCATCGAGCAGATGCGCGAACAGGCCCAGAACATCGAATAGCGCACACTCCACGCCATGACTGTCTTAGCTCAGGCGGCCGCCTCCAGACCGCGCCTCTAGCACGCACCATCGTCGTATTACTCGATGATTGCACGCCTGGCTCCGGCCGCAGGCGGCATCGCCTACGAAGCCGTCCCGGTCGACATACAAGCGAGGATGAGCCAGCTGCATCCCGATTGCGTGCGGCTCAACCCGAACATGACAGTGCCGACGCTGGCGCTGACCGATGGGGGCCTGACTGTGTTTCTGCCGCGCATCCGGCATCGCCGGCTGGTAGCCCCGCGCCGCGAGTCCTCGTGAACTCCGGGCTGTTCCCGCTGCGCTGCAGCGGCGCGGCGCCGCAGCATATTTGCGCCAATCCACAATAGATCGGCAGAAAAGCAGCGTTTTTCACGGAAATTCAGCTGCGCGCCAAGGAATACGCTAAACGCCTGGCCAGCCTGCTACCAGGGCAACCTTTCCATTCTCCGCACGAAGCCACAAGCCATCATGCTCAATCGAATGACATTCAAAAGCAAAATCGTCCTGCTGGTGATCGCAGCGCTGCTTGCCATCACCGTGGTGGTGGGCTTGAGCGCCTACAAGACCCGCAATCTCATTCTCGAGTCGCGGCGCCAGGTGCTGGCCACGGCAGTGCAATCGGCCTACAGCATCGTCGCCGGGTTCAAGGCCAAGGCGGACAGCGGCGCCATGCCGGTGGAGCAGGCACAGAAGGAGGCGGCCGCCGCCCTGATGTCGGCTCGCTTCGGCGGCTCCAATGGCAAGGAGAACTACTTCTACATCTGGACGCTGGACGGCGTGTGCGTCATGCACCCCATCATGACGAAATGGATAGGCCACAACATGGCTGGCAAGATCAAGGACGGCGACGGCAACGACCTGATCATGAGCCTGGCCGATGCGCTCAAGGCCAGCCCCGATGGCAAGACTTTTCTTGAAGACAAGTTTCCCAAGCCCGGTGCCAAGACGCTCTCGCCCAAGCTGCAATACGTGATGAAAGTGGACGGCTGGAACTGGATGGTCGGTTCGGGCCTGTACATCGACGACATCGACAGCCTGGTGATGCGGCAGGTTGTCGACGACCTGATCGTCCTGATCGTTGCGCTGATCGTCGTGGGCGGCCTGGGCAGCATCGTGGCGCGGTCGGTGCTGCGGCAGGTGGGCGGCGAGCCCTCGATGGCTCACGAAGCCATAGCCGGCGTGGCGCAGGGCCGCCTGGACGTGACGCTGCCTGCGTCCGTCCCGCCGGACAGCGTGATGGGCGGGCTACGGCAGATGATCGAATCGCTGCGGCATCTGGTGTCCGAAGTCCACGAAAGCGTGCACCATATCTCCTCCGCCTCCGGCGAAATCGCCGCGGGCAATGCGGACCTGTCCTCGCGCACGGAGCAGCAGGCCGCCTCGCTGGAGGAGACGGCTGCGTCGATGGAAGAGCTGGCCTCGACGGTCAAGCAGAACGCGGAG
>DAIDKG010000102.1 GCA_027450125.1 Bordetella sp.
GGCCCCTGGGGCCGCAGGTCCAGCACCACCTGATGCGCGGGGCTCGGACAGGTGGAAACTACCGTGCCGCCGAAGCGGCGAAAGATGGTGCGGTGCAAATGACCGCACAGGATGCGCTCGATATTCGGATGGCGCGCCACCAGCGCTTCGAGCGCCTGCGCGCCGCGCAGCAGCCCGATTTCGTCCATGTGCCCGATGCCCGTGGCGAACGGAGGATGGTGCATGGCCACGATGGTGGGCCTGGCCGGCTGCTCGGCAAGCCGGTCCGCCAGCCAGGCCAGCCGGCGTTCGCACAGTTCGCCGTGGCTGGCGCGGGGCACCACGGTATCGAGCATGATCAGGCGAACGGGAAGATCCTCGACCGTGTACTGGAGGAATTCGCCGGTTCCCTGCAGGCAGGGCAGATGGTCGAACGACTGCGCAAGCTGCGTGCGTTCGTCATGATTGCCCGCAAGCAGGTAATAAGGCATGCGCAGGCCGTCGAGCATGCTGCGCAAGTGCGCATACTCGGCGGGCCGGCCGAAGTCGGTCAGGTCGCCGCTGACGATCACCAGATCGGGCTGCGGATCCAGCGCGTTGAGGGCCTGCACGGCAGGCGGCAGGTAGCGGTCGGTCTCGACCACACGGTAGGCCTTCTGTCCGGGCATGCGGATATGCATGTCGGAAATCTGGGCGATGAGCATGGTGTGCATCCTGAATTCAATTGCGGGAAATCGGGGGCGTGCAGGGCCTCTGTCGACGCGAAAAGGAGCGGTTCGCTTTCTGGCTTTCGCGTTGACAGGCCCTAGGCCCTGACCAGCCTGACGCTCACGCTGTCGCCCGCCTGGTGGACGCTGTCGGCCGGCGCGATGGCCGAGAAGCGCTGGTCGTCGGGCAGGGCGAGCTCATAGCGCACCGTGCTGCCCAGGAAGAAGCGGGCCAGCACGCGCATCCGCAGCGCCCGGGGCTGCGGCGCCAGCAGCACGGCGTGATGCGGGCGAAACGCCAGATCACAGGCCCCCGGCGCCAGCAGGCCGTCCTCGACGGCGGCGCGCACATGGCATAGCGTGCCCAGGAATTCGCCCACGAAATCGGTGGCCGGCTGGCGGTACAGCGCCTCGGCAGTGCCGATCTGCTCGATGCGGCCGGCCGACATCACGGCGATGCGGTCGCCCAGCATCATGGCTTCATCCTGGTCGTGGGTGACGATGACGGTAGTGATGCCCAGTTCGCGCAGCATCTGCGCCAGCTCGACGCGCAGGTGTTCGCGCAGCTTGGCATCGAGCGCGGTCAGCGGCTCGTCCAGCAGCAGCACGCGCGGCTCGATGGCCAGGGCCCGGGCCAGGGCCACGCGCTGGCGCTGGCCGCCGGACAGCTGCGTCACATTGCGCCCGGCGAAATCCGTCATGCGCACCAGCGCCAGCATGTCCATGGCGCGCCGCTTGCGGCTGCCGGCATCGTGGCCGCGCACGCGCAGGCCGTAAGCCACGTTGTCGACCACGCTCATATTGGGAAACAGCGCGTAATTCTGGAACACCACGCCCGCGCCGCGCTGCTCGGGCGGCAATGGCGTGACGTCGTCGTCGCCGTAAAAAATCCGGCCGCCCGCGTCGCTGTGCTCGAGCCCGCAGATCAGGCGCAGCAGGGTGGTCTTGCCGCAGCCCGAAGGTCCGAGCAACGCGAGAATTTCGCCGCCCTCGACGCGCAGATCGAGCGGCTGCAGGGCGCGCGTGCCGTCCTGCCAGGTCTTGGCGCATTCGCGCAAGGTGATGGAAGTCTTGTTCATGGGAAGATGGTTCGCTCGATCGCGGTTTTCAGGCACCCTTGCCGCCGGCGGTCCGGCGTGCATCCAGCCCCGCCAGCCACTGCAGGCCCACCAGCAGCGGCATGAGCATCAGCAGAAAAACCAAGGTGTAGGCCGATGCCACCTCCAGACGCATCGAGGCGTAGCTGTCGGCCAGGCCCACCGGCAGGGTCTGGGTAAGCGGCGTGTGCAGCAGCCAGGTCAGGTTGAATTCGCCGATGGACAGTGTCAGCACCGTCAGGCCGCCGGTGAGGATGCCCGGCCGGGCGTTGGGGACGACGATGGTTAGAAAGCGCTGCAGCCGGGAGGCGCCCAGCGTGGCGGCCGCCTCGTCCAGCGCGGCCAGGCCCGCCCCCGTCATGCTGGCGCGCGCCGAGCGCACCATGAAGGGCAGCGTGAACAGCACATGGCCGATCACGATGAACAGCGTGCTGGTGCGCAGGCCCCGCACCGTACCCCAGGAGATGATCAGCGCCAGCGCCGTAGCCAGGCCCGGCACGGCCACCGGCAGGGTCAGCAGTTCCTCGAAAGCGCGCGCCAGGCGGCCGCGATAGAGCGTCAGCACCCAGGCGGCCGGCACGCCGGCCAGCAGGCAGACGGCGAGCGTCGTCACGGCCACGATCAGCGAACGCCAGACGGTGCCGTCGTACATATCCCAGACCTGCCCCACCCAGCGCAGCGTGAGCCCGCTGGAAATGCCCACGAAGTAGTTCTTGGTCAGGCCGGCCAGGATCGACAGCACCACCGGGCCGACGAGAAAGGCAGCCACGGCCAGTGTGACGGCCAGGCCCAGCCGTGTGTCGGTTTTCGAATGCAGCGCGCTCATGATCAATGCCTCCCGGGCCCGGCACCGCGCCGTCCCGGGCCAGGCGGCACGGGCCTGCCCGCGGAAGGCCGCCGGACGCGTAGTGCGAGGACGCAGGCATGCATCATGCGCCCGCCCCGCTTTCGTTCGACCCGGCCACGCTGTGCGCGACGAACAGCACCACCCAGGTAGCCAGGCCCAGCACAATGGACAGGGCCGCCGCAACCGGGATGTCGGCGTAGTTGGTGAACTCGTTGTAGATGGTCATGGGCAGCACGTCGATGTTGGTGCCCAGCGTGAACACGGTGCCGAAGGCGCCCATGTTGGTGGCGAAGCTCATGGCGCCCGCGCCGATCAGCGCAGGCCGCAGCGCCGGCAGTTCGATGTCGGCAAAGCGGCGCCAGGCCGAGGCGCCCAGCGTGCAGGCGGCCTCGAGCAGGCTGGCATCGAGCTGCATGGCCGCCGCTTCGATCATGCCTATCGTGCGCGGCAGCGAAAAATACAGATAGCCCAGGAACAGCCCGCCCATGTTGTAGGCGAACACCAGCGAGTCGCCCGTCAGCCACTGGACGAACTGGTTTATCACGCCCTGGCGGCCGGCCAGCAGAATGATCAGAAAACCCACCACCACGCCGGGAAAGGACAGGGGAAACATCAACAGCCCCATCAGCACGCGGCGGCCGCGAAACGCGCGATGCCAGGCCAGGAAGCGCCCGACAGGCAGGGATATCAGCAAGGTGACCAGCATCGCGGCCAGCGACAGCGCGACCGTGTTCATGAGACTGCGCCAGTAGCGCGGCGCGCTCACCACGGCCAGATAGGCCGAACGCCCATGCACCGGGCTGGCGCCGCGCAGCGCCAGCTCGGCCATGGGCAGCAGCCAGAAGGCCAGGAACAGCGCCGCGGCCGGTGCGGCAAAGAGCAGCCATCCGCGGCGCCGCATGATTACTGCACTTCCTTGGCGTAGCGCTCAGAGAAGGCGCGCTCGACATCGGCCATCTTCTGGTAGTCCACCGTGCCGGCGCGGGCATAGTCGCTGGCGGGCAGGAATTTCTTCTGCGCCTCGGGCGATATCGCGCTAGCGCGCACCGGACGCAAATAGGCGTTGGCCCACAGCGCCTGTCCCTTGTCCGACAACACGAAATCCAGCACCTTGTGCGCGTTGGCCGGATGCGGAGCGTTGGCCACCATCGCCATGACATAGGGCACGGTGATCGTGCCTTCGGCGGGAATCACAAAGGCCACGTCGGCGCCATCGGTGTACTTGGCGCGGTAGGCATCGAAATCGTAATCGAGCAGGATCGGAATTTCGCCCGAGAGCACCCGGGCATAGGCCGTCTGCTTGGGTACGATGGGCTGGTTGGCCTGCAGCTTCTTGAACCAGTCGATGGCCGGCGTGAAGTTGTCCAGCGTGCCGCCCAGCGCGCGGTTGACCGCCACGGCGCCCACGTAGCCCACGAATGCCGACGCCGGATCCAGGTAGCCGATCATGCCTTTGTATTCGGGCTTGAGCAGGTCGGCCCACGACTTGGGCACCGGCTTGCCGCGCAGCGCAGCCACATTGACCATGAAGCCCATGGTGCCCGAATGAATGGCAAACCACTTGCCGTCGGGGTCTTTCAGGCCGGCAGGGATGTCGTCCCAATGGGCCGGCTTGTACGGCTGCACCAGGCCTTGCTTGGCGGCCTGGATGCCGAAGGTCACGCCCAGGTAGGTCACGTCTGCCACGGGATTGGCTTTTTCGGCTGCGATCGCGGCCAGGGCCTGGCCCGAATTCTTGTCGTCCGGCGGAACGACGACGCCGGTGGC
>DAIDKG010000103.1 GCA_027450125.1 Bordetella sp.
CGACCCGGCGGCTGCGGCATCGTCCAAGCCCGCGATGGGCAAGCGGCCCCAGGCGGCGCTGCTGGGCGGCGGCCGCAAGGCTTCATAGGGCCTGTCTGCACTAAAAAGAGCCGCGCCTGAGCCTCTGGGCGACATCGGGCAGCCGCGTGTCCACGGCCGGGCTGTCGGCCCGAAGGCTGTCCAGCACGCGTTCCAGATGCCCGATATGCGGCAGCATCGGGCCGTAGAACAGGACCCGCCCTCCCGCCTGGATGAGCAGGGTGGGAAAGTTCTCCACGTCTTCCTCGCCCAGCAGGTCGGGCTCGTCCTCGATGTCGATCCAGGCGTAGACATGCTGCGGCCGGGTCTCGGACAGGGCCTGCATCTTGGGGCGGTATTCGGCGCAGGTGTCGCACCAGGCGGCGCAGAAGCAGGCCACCAGCCAAGCATCGGGGTCGGCAAGCGCCCGGCTCAGGGCGGCGCCATCTGTAGCGGGAACGTAGAGAGGCATGTAGGCAAGGCGAAGGATCTTTGACCTATGATACCCGCCATCGCGCTGCGCCCTTTTCGTCTCTGCCAACCATGGTTTCCGTTCGCCGCAGTCCCTCGCCGCCCCAGGACTCCCACGCCGCCGTGGCGCGGGCGTTCAAGCGCGCGCTGGTGTCGCAATGCCATCCGTCCATGCTGTTCGCCGTGCTGCTGCCTTTTCTGATCGCGCTGGTCGGGGCCATCCTGATGATGTGGTTCTTCTGGACGCCGCTGACCGACTGGCTGCGCACGGAGCTGGCCCGTTGGGGCGCGGTGCAGCGCGTCGACGACTGGCTGGCGGCGGTCGGCATGTTCTCGCTCAAGGTCTACATCACGCCTGTCATTGCCGCCGCCATCCTGCTGCCGGCGTCGGGCGTCCTGGGACTGGCCATCGCGGCAGTGTTCGTCATGCCGCTGGTGCTGCGCCACCTGGAGCGCGGCGAATACGCAGGTCTGGCGCGGCAAGGCCGCCATCCGCTGGCCGTCAGCGTCTGGAACGCCGCCTGGGTAAGCCTGGTTTTCGTCGTCGGCTGGCTGCTGACGCTGCCCCTGTGGCTGGTGCCGCCCATGGCGATCGTGCTGCACGTCGCCTGGTGGGCCTTCGCTTTTTCCCGCATGCTGCGCGTGGACGCCATCGTCGACCACGCCAGTCCGGCCGAGCGGCGCCTGCTGCTTGCGCGCCACAATCTGCCTTTCTGGGGCATAGGCCTCATCTGTGCGCTCATCAACCTGCTGCCGCCCGCCTGGGTGGTGCTGCCGGTATACGGCAGCCTGGTGTACGCGCATTACGGGCTGGACGCGCTTGCGCGCCTGCGCGGCGAGCGTACGATCGATGTTTGATTTCAGAGGATATTTCGCATGTCTACATCTTCCCGCCGCATCGGCCTGATTATCGTCGGCGATGAAATCCTGTCCGGCCGCCACCAGGACAAGCATTTTGCCAAGGTGGTCGAGTTGCTGGGCGCGCGCGGCCTGCAACTGGCCTGGGCGCAGATCCTGGGCGACGACCGCGACATGCTGGTCGCGGCCTACAAGCGCAGCTTCGCTTCGGGCGACATCGTTTTTTCCTGCGGCGGCATCGGCGGCACGCCCGACGACCATACGCGCCAGGCCGTGGCCGCGGCGCTGGGGCTGCCGCTGGAACTGCATCCGCAGGCCCGCGAAGCCATTACCTTGCGCACCATGGAGATGGCGCAGAAGGAAGGCCGCCCCGCGCCCGACATGAGCTCGCCCGAGAACCAGCAGCGCCTGCAGATGGGCGTGTTCCCGCGCGGCTGCGAGGTCGTGCCCAATCCGTATAACCGCATTCCCGGGTTCTACATCCAGGAGCATACGTTCGTACCGGGTTTCCCGGTCATGGCCTGGCCGATGATCGAGTGGACGCTGGACACGCGCTACCGCGCGCTGCATCACGTCGAGCAGCGCGCCGAGCACGCCTTCCTGGTCTACGGCCTGCCCGAGTCGCGCATCACGCCGGCCATGGTGACCGTCGAGCAGCGCTGGCCCGGCGTGCGCGCCTTCAGTCTGCCCACCGTGGGCGAGGACGGCCGCCGGCCGCACATCGAACTGGGCGTCAAGGGCGAACCGGGCGCCTCGGCCGAGGCGCTGGCCTTCCTGCAGGCCGAAGTCGCACGCCTGGGCGGACGCATGGCGCCCTAGCCGGGGCGCCGTTTCCGGGGTGGATTGCCAAAACCCGCCCTGGATTTCATAATGCGGGATATGGCTGCCTCGCATTCCGATACTTTCACTTCGACGACACTGGCGGATGCCCCGTCCAAGGACGGCACCCGTTCATCCGCCGTCGCCATCCAGGTCATAGACCGCGCCATGCGCCTGCTCGATGCGCTGGCCGCCCACCACGATCCGGTCACCCTCAAGGAGCTGTCTGCCACGACCGGCCTGCACGCATCCACGGCGCACCGCATTCTCAACGATCTGGTGGTCGGGCGGTATGTGGAGCGGGTCGACAACGGCCTGTACCAGCTGGGCATGCGTCTGCTGGAGCTGGGGTCGCTGGTCAAGGGGCGCCTGAACGTGCGCGAGGCGGCCCAGTCGGCCATGCGGACCCTGCACCACCAGACCGGGCAGACGGTCAATCTGTCAGTGCAGCAGGGCGATGAAATCGTCTACATCGATCGTGCCTGGAGCGAGCGCTCCGGGATGCAGGTGGTGCGTGCCATCGGCGGCCGGGCGCCGCTGCACCTGACTTCCACGGGCAAGCTTTTCCTGTCGGTGGCCGATGCCAAACAGGTGCGCTCGTATGCGCAGCGCACCGGACTGGCCGGCCATACGCGCAACAGCCTGACCGATATCGAGCAGCTGCAGCGCGAACTGGCCCAGGTGCGCCGCCATGGCTACGCGCGCGACAACGAAGAGCTCGAGCCGGGCGTGCGCTGCATCGCCGCCGGCATCCAGGACGACACCGGCAAGCTGGTGGCCGGCCTGTCCATCTCGGCACCGGCCGAGCGCATGCGCGATGAATGGATCGACCTGCTCGTCCATACCGCCGCCGGCATTTCCGAAGCCTTGGGCTACGAACCTTCCGCCGTTCATCCCTAGGGGCGCCAGGTTCCGGCGCGCAGCCTGCATCAGGCAGCGAACTGCGCGCTCCATTGCGCCAGCTGGCCGGCGGTGACGCCCACGCCGCCGCAGAGAATGACCACGACCGAGCGGGCTTGGCGCAAGAGCGCCGATGCGCCGTGCAGCGCTGCGACCGAAGCGCCGCATGCCGGCTCGACCAGGACTCGGTGTTCCAGCAGTATCTGCTCGCAGGCTGCGACCGCGGCGGCGTCCGAAACGACGACACTCTCGATGGCGTGCTCTTGCGCGAGCGCATGAGCGCGATCGCAGACCTGCCTGGCGCCCAGGGACGTCGCGATGGACGATATCCCCGGCAGCAACACCGGCGCCCCGGCGCGCAGCGCCTGGGCGTAGGAGTCCGCGCCCGCCGTTTCGGCGGCGATCACGGGAACGCTGCCCCAGCCGTTGCGCTGCAGGCCCAGGACCACGCCGCACAGCAGCCCGCCGCCGCCGACGGAGCAGACGACCAGATCGGGCCGCTCGCCTTGGCGGGCCAGTTCGTCGATCATGCTTGCGTGACCTTGCCAGAGCAGTGGATCGTCGAAGGGATGTATGAACGCGTCGTCGGGGGTCATCAGTTCGAGTGCCCGGGCGTTGGCTTCCATCCACGACTCGCCGTGCACGAGGACCTCGGCGCCCTCTGATCGGATCAAATGCCTGGCGCGCTCCGACGTGGTGGCGGGGACCACCACGGTCACCGGCGTCTCGAGCATGCGTCCGGCATAGGCCACCGCATAGCCGGCATTGCCGCCGGATGAAGAGATGAACCGCCGGGCGCCGCGGGCCTTGTACGTTTCGCACGCATGGCCGATGCCGCGCGTCTTGAAGGAGCCGCTGGGCTGCAGCGCTTCCATCTTCAGGCTCACGTTCTTGCCGGTGCTCAGGGAAAGTGCCCGGGATGCCAGCACGGGGGTTTCGATATGGATAGTCATGCTCGTATTGCGCAACTGCGGTTCGGGGTGATGAAAGAGGCGTCAGTCGGGGCTTGCAACCACGCAGCAGACGTTTCCCGGGACGACGATGCCAGGGTGGCGCTTTGCGTAGACGACGCCGCTGGCGCCATAGACGAGCTCGATCGGGGCGCGCCGCGGATCATGGGTCTGGTGGATGCGGCCCGCAGGCTGGCCCGCCTGGACAGGCTCGCCGTGCCGATGATACGCCTCGAAAACGCCCCGATCCGTTGCAATGACGTATGCCTTCGATCCCGCGACCCTGAAGAGCGGCGCCGGCGGCGTCGCGGATTGCCGGGCATGGGCCTCATCCAGGACGCCCCAGTGCACCAGCACCCGCAGCGCGCCGGCCCGGCACAGGGCGAGCGCCGTGTCGGTCACGGTGCCCCGGCCGGCCATCTCGGTGCTCACGCAGGTCAGGCCCGCGGCCACCGCGGCGGCCACGCTGGTGCGGGCGTCTCCGAGCGTGTTCAGCAGCACGTTGAAAGGAGCGCCGAAAGCCAGGACCGCGTCCAGATTGCGCTGGGTGTGCGCCGCGTCGTTCGCGGGCTGCACCAGGGCGCTGGGGATGATGTCCAGCGACGATCCTCCGGAATGCAGGCTGAGGAAGGCGTCGCCGCGCGAAAACAGCTCGTCGCTGACGTAGGCCGCGATTTGCTCGGTGATGGTTCCGGCATGGTCGCCGGGGAAGGTGCGGTTCAGGTTCCTGCCGTCCTGCGGCGAGGTGCGCAGGCCTGCCTGCGAGGCCGGCGCGTTCAGCGAAGGCATGACGATCAGGCGGCCACGGATGCATTCCAGCGGGAGGTCGCGGATGAGTTCGCCCAGCACGATCTGGCCTTCGTATTCGTCGCCGTGGTTGCCGCCCTCAAGGATGATGGTGGGCCCGGCGCCGTTTGCCAGGACCGCCATGGGTATGGGTACCGTGCCCCACGCGTCGTCGTGAGGCGAGTGGGGTATGTGCAGGAAACCCGTCTGGCGCCCTGGCGCGTCCAGGTCGATGTCGGAGAAAGCCGTCGCGCAGTGCGGGTTGCGGGCCGGAATATGAGTTTTCTGCCGGTCGCGCAAGAAGGGCGGGGTGCGGAAACTTGCCATGGCCATGTATAAACCTTTCCGGTATACCTGCTGCGCAGAGTGAGTCCGGATGATAAAAATGAACGGCTCCGGTGAAAAATACTTTTTGAGTGTATATACCTATACCTGGAGGGCATACCTTGGAACTGAGGCAACTGCGCTATTTCATTGCCGTCTGCGCCGCGGGCAGCGTTGCTGGAGCCTCGAAGACGCTGCATATCGCGCAGCCCGCGCTGTCGCGCCAGATGGCCTCTCTCGAAGAAGAGCTGGGCGCTAGGCTGCTGGTGCGGTTGCCGCGTGGCGTGGCCCTCACGCGGGCGGGAGAGGCGATGCTTGCCCACGCAAGACTGGTGCTCGCCGGCGCCGAGTCGCTGCAGGTCCAGGTGGGGCTCGCGGCAGAGGGCAAGGCCGGCACGCTGCGACTCGGGGTCGTGCCTGGCTATAGCTGGCTGCCGCCGTTGGGGCAGGCC
>DAIDKG010000104.1 GCA_027450125.1 Bordetella sp.
GCCGGAATCTCGGCAAACGCTTCTTCCGCGACCCAGTCGATCTGCGCGCCGGGAACATGGCGCGCAATATCCGAGATCGCCGGCAGGGTATGGACGATATCCCCCAGCGAAGACGTGCGGACGATAAGGATGCGGGTGGACATGGAGGGAGATGAAATGGCCGGACATAGTACCTCAGCGCCGGCGATTCCCGGCCCGCGACGGGTTGGGCGGCCTGCCCGGGCCGCCTTAACCACGCTTGCGCCAAGGTTTTCCTTGAAATACCATTTAGAAGTATATTTATTACCAAAAGAAATTTATCGCGGCCCTCTTTCCGGAACCCCCAAATGACGTCCACCAGAACCGTCCTGCGTGAAACCCCGCTCCTGTCCAAGAACGCCGCGTCCGAACCGGGCCTGGCGGCATCCGGCGCCTGGCCGCTCATGGCCTACGCCATGCTGGCCGTGCGCTTCGTCCAGGGCTTCATCTACTGGGGAGGCGGATCGCGCCGCTTCATCTACGCCCCGCAAAAGCTCGACCCGCACGCCGCCAGCTGGATGGCCAACAAATTCCAGAGCGCCATGCCCGGCGCCCTGCTGGGCACCGGCCACATCGTCGACTTCCTCCTGCGGCACTTTGCGCTGCTGTACACCAGCATCATCGTCTTCAGCGCCATCGAACTGTTCTTCGGCCTGTTCCTGATGGTCGGCTTCCTGACGCGCCTGTCCGCCCTGGCGACCATGGGCCTGAGCTTCGTCCTGATGCTGCTCTACGGCTGGCAAGGCGCAACCTGCATTGACGAATGGACGATGGCGTCATGCAATTTCGGCATGGGCGTGGCGCTGTTCCTGGCCGGCAGCTCGGCCTGGTCCGTCGATGCGGCGATCGCGCGCCGCAAGCCCGAGCTGGCAGCCAGGCCCTGGTTCAACTGGGTGGCGAGCGGCCCGCTCGCATCCAGCGTGCTGCGCCCGCTGGCCCTGGTGCTGACCGTCGTCACCATGGCCTTCGTCATGCTGACCTACAACTACTATCGCGGCGCCATCCTCACGCCCTTTCATTCCGGCCCCACCAGCCCCACCGTGCATCACCTGACCCTCACGCACGCCACGTCGTCCGCCGACGGCAGCATCACGTTCACGGTCTACCTCGATGGCGGCACGCCCGAAGCCCCCGTGCATGTCGTCGACGCAAAACTGCTGGACGCCTCGGGCAAGGTCCAGCAGGAGTGGGGCCCGGATGTGCTGGCCCACCTGCCGCAATCGGCCATCGTGAACGACTACGCCTACAACAAGTTCAAGCCCGCCCTGCTGGGCCTGGCCGCGGGCATGGGCGCGCGCGCCACCATCACGCTGCCCGGCACCCCGGGGCAGACGATCGCACCGGAGTCCATCCTGGCCCTGCAGACCATCGACAATCGCGTGTTCAAGGCGCTGGTGCAACCGCGCGCCGCGCAGTAAGTCCGGCCGGCGCCGTCGGACCGAAACCACTGCGGGGTTCACAAAATCCCGCAGGACTTGCGCGCCGGCCAAAAAAGCAAAACGTCAGGCAAGCAGTTTAAGCAGCGCCTGCGCTACGCCCTCGGAGCTTGCCGGGTTCTGGCCGGTGACCAGCTTGCCCTCCTCGACGATGAACGGCCCCCAGTCAGGCCCCTTGAGATAAACGGCCTGCTGGCGCTTGAACTCATCCTCGATCAGGAACGGCACCACATCGGTCAGGCCGACTGCCGCCTCTTCGCCATTGGTAAAACCGGTGACCTTGCGGCCGGCCACCAGCGGCCGGCCATCCGCCGCCTTGACATGGCGCAGCACACCTGGCGCATGGCAAACCAGGCCGATCGGCTTTCCTGCCCGATCGAAAGACTCGAGCAATGCAATCGACTGCTGCGATTCGGCCAGATCCCACAACGGACCGTGTCCGCCGGGATAAAACACGGCATCGAAATCTTC
>DAIDKG010000105.1 GCA_027450125.1 Bordetella sp.
GGGCGTGAGGCCCGGTTCGCCCCAGCCGGGATCGATATCGGGCGAGCTTTCGTCTCGGCCGAGTTCGATATCGGACAGCGCCTCGCGCACGGCGGCGGAGATGGGCGGCGGACGCAGACCCTCGACCATGATGCGGCCGTCGCGATCGACCAGGCTGGCGATGGCGTGCGCCAGCACGACGGCTGGATTGCGCAGCACGCCGCCCCAGTTGCCGGAGTGATGCCCGCCTTCGCGCAGTTTGACCGTCAGCTCGAACGGCGCCGCGCCGCGCGATCCCAGGAACAGCGTAGGGCGTTCCGCCGACACGCGCGGCCCGTCCGAGGCGATGAACACGTCGGCCGCGAGCGCGTCCTTGTGTGCGGCGCAGACCTCGTCCAGTCCCGGCGAGCCGATTTCTTCGCCGGTTTCGAAGATCACCTTCACGTTGTAGCCGAGCTTGCCCGCGCGCGCCTGCAGCACCGCCGCCAGCGCCGCGAAGTTGACCGAGTGCTGGCCCTTGTTGTCCGCCGTGCCGCGGCCGTACCAGCGGTCCTGGTCGACGACGATTTCCCAGGGCTTGAGCCCTGCTCGCCACTGCTCGTCGTAACCGCGCACCACGTCGCCGTGGCCATAGGTAAGCACCGTGGGCAGGTCTTCGGCCTCGTGGCGCTCGGCGATCAGGAACGGGGGGCCGCCGGCCACGGGGTTTTCGACCACGCGCGTGGTGAAGCCCAGGTGTTCGAGCGTGTCGCTGACTTCGTCGGCCAGATAGGCGCCGAGCGCGGGGTTCGCTCCGTTCTGGCTCTCGGTGCGAAACGCGACGCGCCGCTGCAGGTCCGCGTAGAAACCGCCCGAATCAAAGGCGTTGAATGCGGCCGCAATGGCCTGTTCGCGAGTGCTCGGGGATTGCTTCACGATTTCTCCGGTGGGTGGCTGTCGGTGTGTCCGGGTCCGATTATGCGCGGCAGTGCGGCCGCGCCGCAAGGCGGCCGCAGGCCGGCGGCGCGCGTCATGCCTGCCGGCCCTGCCGCTCGAGCCAGGCGCGGAACAGCCCGACCGCGTCATCGCCGGCCTTTTCATCCGGCACATAGGCGCAATAGCTGCGCGAAGGCAGGCGGGGGCCGGCGAACGGCGCGACCAGCCGGCCGGCGGCCAGGTCGTCGGATACCAGCGCGGTCGGTCCCATCGCCACGCCGATGCCGTCGATGGCCGCCTGCAGGGTCAGATCGAAATGATCGAAAGTCAGGTCGGCATCGGGCTTCAGATCGGCAATCTCAGCCCTGGACAGCCAGTCGGGCCAAAGCCGGGGAAGGCTCGAGGTGTGCAGCAGGGTGTGCTGGCGCAGGTCGTCCGGCTTTTGCAGTGCGCGCCGCTGCAAGAGCGACGGGCTGCAGACGGGAACCCGCTCCTCCGCCAGGAAAGGCCGCATGGCGTAACCGTAGAAAGTGTCCGGTCCGCCGCGGATGACGATGTCGGGCTTGTCCTTGAGGCTGTCGATCGGCTCGTTCGAGGTCTCGACCCTGACCGTCAAACCAGGATGCGCGGCGCGGAATTGCGCCAGTCTAGGCACCAGCCAGCGCAAGGTGAACGTCGCGGGCGCGTTCACGCACAGCGCCCGGGCGGAGGCCGCCGGCATGCCGAATCGTGCAGTCGCCTGAGAAAGCTGCTCGAAAAGGGGGGTGACTTCATCCAGGTAGGCCCGCGCCGCCTGTGTCAGCGTCACGCTGCGGTTGCGCCGCTCGAACAGGGGCGCGCCGAGCCACGCTTCGAGCAGACGCACCTGCTGGCTCACTGCGCCGCTGGTCACGTGCAGCGCCGCCGCGGCGTCCTTGAAACTGCCGAGGCGGCCCGCGGCCTCGAAGGTCCGCAGGGCATTGAGCGGAGGCAAGGCTCGTTTCATTTGCAAGATAGATTTTCTAATTCGAAATGGCAATTTATCTGGTTTGTATCGGAGAAACAAGATAGATATTCTTATTCTTTTGCCGCCAACGCATTCTTGCTCACCTTCCTTCGGCCCGACTTTTCCATGTTCAGCTATACCGGCGGCAGCGTGCTGCTTGCCGCCATGCTTCACGCGAGCTGGAACGCGATGCTGCACGGCAATCGCGACCGCTTCCTGTCCATGACCTGGATGAGCATCGCCATCGGAGCGGCCGCCAGCGTCATCGTCCTGATCCAGCCCTGGCCCGCCGCCGCCTGCCTGCCCTATCTTGCCGCATCGGCAGGCGTGCATGTCCTGTACAACGTGAGCCTGGTGCGCTCGTATCGCCGCAATGACCTGGCGCTGGCGTATCCGATCGCGCGCGGCTCGTCGCCGCTGCTGGTCACGCTCGGTGCCGCGTTTTTCGCGCATGAGGCGATCGGCCCTGTGCATGCCCTGGGTATCGCGATGATATCGGGCGGCATCATCGCGATCGCCCTGCTGGGGCGCAGCGTGTCGCGCGCCGGTACGCTGGCCGCGTTGGCAACCGGCGCGACGATCGCGCTCTACACCGTGATCGACGGCATGGGCGTGCGCTTGTCCGGCGGACAGCCGCTGGGCTATACCGCGTGGATGTTCCTCTCGTATTGGTTGATGCCGGCGCTGTTCGTCGCGGTGCGCGGACTCGCGCCGCTCTGGGCGCCGATACGGCGCGAGCCGCTTGTCGTCGGCGCTTCGCTTGCCGGCGGCCTGGTGTCGATCGCGGCGTACGGCATCGTGATCTGGGCCATGCAGCAGGACGCGATGGGTGCGGTATCGGCGTTGCGCGAGACCAGCGTGGTGTTCGCGGTACTGATCGGGCGGGTGTTCCTGCGCGAAACGGTCAGCCCGATGCGCTGGCTCGCCTGCCTCCTGGTCGCTGCCGGCGCGATCTGCCTTGCGCTTTGACGTGCGCCTGCCCATCGCCATGGCAGGCGCAGTCCGTGCTCAGAATTCCTGCAGAAAGCGCATGCGGAAGCGGCGCCCCTTGATATTGCTGGCGGACAGCCGTGAAAACGCCTGCTTGGCGATCTTGCGATCCAGCGCCACGTAAGAACTGAATTCGGCAATATTGATCTTGCCGACCTGCTCGAAAGCCAGGCCGCCGTCGCCCGTCAGGGCGCCGAGCAGATCGCCGGGGCGCAGCTTGTCTTTCTTGCCGCCCTGGATGCACAGGGTGATCATGGGGGCGCGCAAGGGGCTGTCGGACTTGGGCCGCAGCGACCGGAGATCGGCCCATTTCAGCGGGGCACCCTGGTATTGCTCGATCAGGGTGGCCCAGCGCATTTCCTCGGGCGAGCAAAGGCTCAGCGCCAGCCCCTTTTGTTCGCCGCGGCCGCTGCGGCCGATGCGATGCACGTGGACCTCGGTGTCCTTGGTCACGTCCACGTTGATCACGGCGCCCAGGTTCTGGATGTCCAGGCCGCGGGCGGCCACGTCGGTGGCGACCAGCACCGAGCAGCTCTGGTTGGCGAACTGGATCAGGATCTCGTCGCGCTCGCGCTGTTCCAGGTCGCCGTTGAGCGCCTGGGCGCTGATGCCGGCGGCTTGCAGGCGCTCGACCAGGTCGTGGCTGCGGATCTTGGTGTTGCAGAACGCCAGCGTGGACGTCGGGCGAAAGTGCGCCAGCAATGTGGCTACCGCGTCCAGCCGCTGGTCTTCATCGATTTCGTAGAAGATCTGCTCGATGCGGCTGGCGTCGTGCTGGGCCTGGACCTTGACTTCGGCCGGGTTGCGCAGGAAGCGAGCGCTGAGCTTGCGGATGTTGTCGGGATAGGTGGCCGAGAACAGCAAGGTCTGGCGCCTGGCCGGGCAGTGCGAGGCGATGGCGGCGATGTCGTCGTAGAAGCCCATGTCCACCATGCGGTCGGCCTCGTCCAGGACCAGGGTGTTCAGGCCGGACAGGTCCAGGCTGCCGCGCGCCAGGTGGTCCTGAATGCGTCCGGGGGTGCCCACCACCAGGTGCGCGCCGCGGGCCAGCGACTCGGCTTGCGGGCGTGCCGCGGCGCCGCCGCACAGCGTCAGCACCTTGACGTTGGGGATCAGGCGGGCCAGCCGTCGCAGCTCCTGCGCCACCTGGTCGGCCAGTTCGCGGGTCGGGCAGAGCAGCAGCGCCTGCGGAGTCAGTCGGTCGACGTCCAGGTTCTGCAGCACGCCCAGCCCGAAGGCCGCCGTCTTGCCGCTGCCGGTCTTGGCCTGCGCGATCAGGTCGCGGCCTTCCAGGATGAGCGGCAGGCTCTGCGCCTGGATGGGCGTCATGTGTTCGAAGCCCAGGCTTTGCAGATTTTCCAGCAAGGCGGGCAGAAGGGGCAGGCAGGAGAAAGAGGTGTCGGTCACGGTAATCCGAAGGGCTGCGAACGGCGCTCGGTCTTGCGCGCCGTGCCATGTCTTTATGCGTCGAAGTGGTCCAGGAACAGATGTTCCAGCGGCTCGCGCTGGGTCCGCGAGCCGAAATCGATGGGCCTTTCCTGCATCCATTCCTGCATCTTCTTGGGCAGCGACTCGATGTACGCCTCGAAGCCGGTCGGGTCGGCAAGCAGCGCCTCGATGGCCTGCTCACGCCATGTCAGGTAGACGTTGAGGGGAAAGGGAAACCCGGATTCCCCGCGGCTGTCGGCGACGATGCGGACCGCGGGCAGGTGGCCGCTGCCCTGGCTGACGACGTCGACGGTCACGTGCTGGGGGTAATAGAGGCTGCCGATCTTTTCCGCTATACGCACGGCGAACTCATCTTCGAATCGCTGACAGTCTTTCGGATTCATCGAAATTCCCAGGATGCATGTGAAGGATCTGTGTCGCAGGGGCGCGCCGCCTGCGATCTTCGGCTGCCGCAGCGCACGCTGCGCGCGGGCTCACCGGGCGGATTTCGGCCGCCCGGCAGGAAACCAGCGCGGCAGCATGGTGGCGAGCACGTCGTCCTTGAGCACGAAATGATGGAAAAGCGCGGCCAGTGCGTGCAACCCGGCGATCCACATGATCGTGTCGCCCAGCAATTTGTGGATCGACGCAAACGCCGCACCGGCGCCGTGCGAGGCGCCGATCAAGGGTTGGACGTCGGTCCCGGCAAGCAGCGTCAGAGGATGCCCTTCGAGCCAGGCTCCGGTGATGGCGGTCAGCGGAAGAGCGAGCAACAGCAGATAGAGCAGCCATTGGACGGCTTTTGCCATGAACTCCATCCAGGGGGGGATGGACGGCGCCGCGGGACGAGGTGTCACGGCCCGCCACAGCAGGCGCAGCAGGGTAAGCGTGAAGACGCAAAGGCCCAGCGTCTCGTGCAACCGGCGGTCGAATTCGTGCGCCGAGGAGTAGACGCGCTGCTCGGGGCCTCCCGGGCCGTAGATGAACGCCACGAGGACGATGATGGCCGTGCACCAGTGGAAGAATTGGGCAACCGAGCCGTATCGGGTGGCGGGGTTCTGTGCCATGGCGTTCTCTGTCTGAGGCTTGGGATGAAGGGCGGGCCTGGGCGCGCCGCGCCGGCAGGCTGCCGCATGATGGCTGGCGCGCTTGGCGTGAAGCGTAGCATGGCGCGCGCCGGCAGTCCTGCCCCGGCTGCCGTTTGCCGGCCGCCTTGCCCGGCCCGTATGCCTCAGACAGTCGGCGCGTCCAGGCCGGCGAGGATTTCGTCGTTGTGCTCGCCGACCTTGGGCAAGGGGCGGCGCACGCCCGGGCGCTGGCCGTTCATCCTCAGCGGCAGCAGCACGGCCGGGCCCGTGGAGCCGTCGTCCATCTGCATCGGCGCCAGGCCGCCGCTGGCCTTGAGATGCGGATCGTCGAGCAGTTGGTCCGGACGGACGATGGGCGCATAGGGTATGCCGGCCGCCTCCAGCCTGGGCGCGAGCGTCGCGGCGTCGTGCCCGGCCAGGATGCCGCCCAGCTCCTGCAGCAGCCGGGGCCGCGCCGCCACGCGCAGCGCGTTGCTGGCGTATTGCGGATTGTCGAGCAGTTCCGGGTGGCCCAGCAGCCGGCACAGCGTGGCGAACTGCTTGTCGCTCACAGCGCCGATGAACAGCTGCTCGCCTTCGGCCAGGGTGAAGATGTCGTAGACGCTCCATGCCGACACGCGCGAGGGCATGGGCGGCGGCGCCACGCCGGTCATCGCGTACTGTTGCATGTGCTGGGACGCCAGGAACACGCAGTTCTCGAACAGCCCGCTCTGTATCTCCTGGCCCTTGCCGGTGCGGTCGCGCTCGCGCAGCGCCGCCAGCACGCCGATGGCGCCGAACATGCCGCCCATGATGTCGTTGACGGACGTGCCGGCGCGCAGCGGCCGCCCGGCCGGGCCGGTCATGTACGACAGTCCGCCCATCATCTGCACCACTTCGTCCAGCGCCAGGCGGTTCTCGTACGGCCCCGGCAGGAAGCCTTTGTGCGACACGTAGACCAGGCGCGGATGATCGGCCGACAGCGACGCGTAGCCGAGCCCGAGCTGTTCCATCAGCCCGGGGCGGAAATTCTCCAGCACCACGTCGCACTGGCCGGCAAGCGTGCGCGCGCTGGCGCGTCCCTGGTCCGTGGTGATGTCCAGCACCACGCTTTTCTTGTTGCGGTTGAAGGCGCGGAAGAAGCCGATGCCCAGTCCCGGAAGATTGCGCGTCATGTCTCCGCCGGGAGGTTCGACCTTGATGACCTCTGCGCCGAGGTCGGCCAGGATCATTCCGCAGGTCGGGCCCATGACCATGTGTGTGAATTCGAGCACGCGGATGCCGTCCAGGGGCAGCGAGGAATGGTCTTGATGCATGGCGGTCAGCTGGTGGAGCTCGTTCGGGATGAAATCGGCTGCAAGGTCCTGGGCAGGCCGGCGCGCCACAGCGCACCGTGCAGCGTCTCGCCGCTCAGCCAGTCGGCGAGCCTTGCGCGCAGGGCGAGCAGGCCGCCGATGTCCAGGCCCGTGTGTATGCCCATGCTCTCGAGCATGAAAGCCAGGTCTTCGGTCGCGACGTTGCCGCTTGCGCCGGGCGCGTGCGGGCAGCCGCCGATGCCGCCCAGGCAGGCATCGAAGCGCGTCACGCCGGCCTGCAGGGCGGCATGGACGTTGGCCAGCCCGAGGCCGCGCGTATCGTGAAAATGCCCGCACCAGAAGCGTTCGCCGGCCAGGGCGACGGCACGCTCGAACAGGCGCGATACGGCGGCCGGATCGGCATAGCCCACGGTATCGGCCAGGCTCACGCGGTCGGCGCCCGCATCGAGCAGGGCCTGCATCAGGCGCATCACTTCGCCGGGGTCCACCTCGCCCTGCAGCGTGCAGCCGAACGCGGTGCCGACGCCGCCTTCGATCAGGGTCCGAGCGCCGGCGGCGTCGCGCGCGGCGCGGATGCGCGCCACCTCGGCGACCACGTCGTCGGGGGACTTGCGCAGATTGGCCAGGCTGTGGGCGCGGCTGGCCGACAGGGGCACGATGATCAGGTCCACGCCGCTGGCGATGGCGTCCAGCGCGCCGCGCAGATTGGGTACCAGCGCGGACACGAACAGGCCGTGCAGCGTGCGCGCACAGGCCGCGATCTCGGCGGTGTCCGCCAGCTGGGGCAGCAGGCGCGCAGGCACGAACGAGCCGACTTCGACCTCGCGCACGCCGGCGGCGTACGCCGCCCGCACCCACGCGCATTTGCGCTCGGTGGAAAGCGTCGTCCGGATGCTTTGCAGCCCGTCGCGCAAGCCGACTTCGCGAATCACGGCGGTATTGGGCAGGGAGGCTCTCATGGTGGGCAGTGCGTCGGGCATGGTTCAGTCGATCTGCCCGACTTTATGCCGGTCCGGGGAACACTTACAGCGATCAATTGCGCAGGATTCCGTTCCGGATGGGAAAGTCTCGGGTTCGGCGCAAGGGGAATTTCAGGGTTTCCTGATGAATGGTTAAAAGCTAGTATTCGTGAGTATTGATTCCAGACAGGAATACCTCGCAGGCCCAGCCCCATGCGCGACCTCGACCTCACCACCTTGCGGCTGTTCGCCGCCGTCTGTGAAACGCGCAATATGGCGCGCGCCGGCGAGCAGGAAAACATCGTCGCGTCGGCCATCAGCAAGCGTCTGGCCCAGCTGGAAGACACCGTGGGGGCGGTCCTGCTCGAGCGCGGGCGGCGCGGCGCGGTTCCCACGCCGGCCGGCGAGATCGTGCTGGCCCACGCCCGCGCCATGCTGGCCGCCGCCGACCGGGTGGCGCGCGACATGGCCGAATACGGCAACGGCATCCGCGGCCAGGTCCGAGTGCTGGCGACCGTGTCGGCCATGGCCGAGTCGCTGCCCGACGACATCGCGTCCTTTCTCGCCCGTCCAGAGCACCGCGACATACGCGTGACCGTGGAGGAGAGCCTGAGCAGCGACATCGTGCGCGCGCTGCGCGAA
>DAIDKG010000106.1 GCA_027450125.1 Bordetella sp.
GTCGATCCGGGGGCGGGATGGGTGGGCTTCATGATGCGATTCCTTGCGTTGCAACGCGGCCGGCCTGTGCCGACCAGGCCTCGAAATGGCGGCGCGATTCTTGCGCCATCCAGGCATTGAGACTCCACAGATCGGCAATCGGCGCGTTGGTGAAAGGCAGATGGTGCAGATAGCCGTCGGGTCCGAATTCAGGCGTCAGGGTGACGCGCGTCACGCCGCGCCCGCGCTGCAGATCCCAGATGCGCGACCAGACCTGCTGATGCCAGCGCAGTTCGCGCCGGTATTCGGGCGCGGCCGGATGCGGCACCTGCGGTCCTTGCGCGTAGCCCACGCGGGCCTGCACGTGCCGCACGCGGCTCCAGAGCGGCGCCAGCGCTGCCTCGTCCTGCAGCGTGTCGAGCAGGCGCTCGCACACCACCACCCAATGGCTGATGTCCAGCGTGAATTCCAGATCGGGCAATTGCCTTGCGATGTCCAGCGTCATCCATGGGCTGTAGAGCGAGCTGCCGCGATGCGTCTCGAATACGCAATCCGCGCCCGCGTCCCGAGCGAGGGACTGCGCCTGGCCGAGGAATTCGACCTGCTGCGCCAGTGGCCAGCGGTCGTTGCCGGCCAGCAGATTGACCAGGCGCGGCGCCAGAGCTTGCAGGCCGTCCAGCACGCGCCGCAGATGCTCCAGGTGCCGCGCTGGTGGCCAGTCTTGCGGCGGCAACACGTCGGCGCCGGTAAACACCGTGGCGATGTAGTGGAACCCTTCTGCGTGCAGCCAGGCCGCCAGCGCCTGGCGTCCGTCCGCATCCGCCGGCACGCGTGCCTCCACGCCGGCGCAGCCGGCCGCGCGCAACCGCGCGGCCATGAGCGAGCGGTCCGTGTCCAGCCAGCCCCAGAACGACGCGAAGATATCGAGTTCCATGCGCTGCGGCGCCTCAGTAATACTTCACGCCCGGCAGCACGCAGAGCATTTCGTAGAGCAGGTTGGCCGCCAGCTGCGAGGTGTTGCCGCTGACGTCGTAGGGCGGCGAGACCTCGACCAGGTCGCCGCCGATCAGGTTCAGGCCGCGGCAGCCGCGCACGATTTCCAGTCCCTGGATGGAGGTCAGGCCGCCGACCTCGGGCGTGCCCGTGCCCGGCGCCCAGATCGGATCCAGGCCGTCGATGTCGAATGAAAGGTATACGGGCCCGCTGCCCATCTGCGCGCGCACTTCGGCCATCAGCGGGGACAGCGACTTGTGCCAGCATTGCTCCGCCTGCACCAGCCGGAATCCCTGCTTGACGCCCCAGCGGAAGTCCTCGGCCGTGTAGCCCTGGGCGCGCTGGCCGATCTGCACCACGCGTCCGAGGTCGAGCAGTCCTTCCTCGACAGCCCGGCGGAACGTCGTGCCGTGCGCGATTTTCTCGCCGAACATCTGGTCGTTGGTGTCCGTGTGCGCATCGACGTGGATCAGCCCCACCGGCCCGTGCTTTTTCGCCAGGGCGCGCAGGATGGGCAGCGTGATGGTGTGGTCGCCGCCCAGCGTCAGCGGCGCCAGCGGGTAGGCGCACAGGCGGGTGTAGTGCGCCTCGATGATGTCCACCGACTTGAGCAGGTTGTAGGTGTTGATGGCCACGTCGCCGATGTCGGCCACCGACAGCGATTCGAAAGGGGCCGCGCCGGTGGCCAGGTTGAATGGGCGGATCATCACCGATTCGTTGCGGATGTGGCGCGGTCCGTAGCGCGTGCCGGCCCGCTGCGATGTGCCGATGTCCAGCGGCACGCCGATGAACGCGGCATCCAGGCCCTCCAGGTTTTCGACGAAAGGCAGGCGCAGCATGGTGCCGCGGCCGGCGAACCGCGGCATTTCATTGCCGCCCTGCGGTTGATGGAAGATTTTCTGCATGATGCGAGACTCCTGCGCGCAGGCCCCGATGCGTGGGGCCGTATGAATCCTGCATTCATAGTGCGGCGCCGCCTCGTCGGGTTAAATACGGCTTTCATAAAAAATCAGTTCAGTGTTTACTGAACCATCCGCGCCTGCCCCGTGAATTCGCGGCCGCGCTCCCGACTCCCTAGGGAAAATCCCAGGCCTACGCTCCTGTATGAAAGCTCCTGGCAAACACCTGAACCTGCGGCTCCTGGAAGTGTTCACGGCCGTTGTGCGCTACCAGGGCTATGCCCGGGCGCAGCACGAGCTGAACCTGACGGTCTCGGCCATCAGCAATTACATGAACGAACTGGAGGCCCGCCTGGGCTATGTGCTGTGCCAGCGCGGCCGTTCGGGATTCGCACTCACGCCCAAGGGCGAGCAATTCCTGCAGCACAGCCTGCGCCTGCTGTCGGAGATAGCGCAGTTCGAACGCGAGTCCGGCGCCTTGAAGGGCGAGATGGGCGGCAATTTCCGCATGGGGGTGCTCGATGCCACCGCCAATGACCCCGACCTGGCCTTGCCCGAGCTCATCGGCCGCTTCAACGAGCAGTTTCCGGCCGTGCATCTGAACCTGCTGATCCGCAGCCCGCACGACCTGCTCATGGGCATCCAGGAAAACCGCCTGGACCTGGCGGTCGGGGCCTTTCCCTTTCGCGTGAGCAGCGTGATCGAGCTGCCGCTCTATCAGGAGCAGCACTGGCTGTATTGCAGCGATCGGCATCCGCTCTTTGGCGAAAGCCGGCTCAGCCTGCCGCAGGTCACGCAGCACGGCTTCGTCACGCGCAGCTACTGGAGCCTGACCGACCTGGGCACGAAAGGTTTCAAGCACAGCACGGCTACCGTCGACAACATGGAGGCCCAGCTCATGCTGATACTTTCGGGCAAATACGTGGGTTACCTGCCCGAGCACTACGCCCATCCCTGGCTGGAGGAAGGGCGGTTGCGGGTGATCATGCCCGGCGAGTTCGGCTACCAGGCGCCGTTTTCGGCCATCTTTCGCCGCGGGCGCAGCCAGGAGCCGCTGATCCGCGCCATGCGCGACATGCTCAAGACGAAAACGCTCTCGCGCAGGCGCCAGCGCGAGGCGCCGCGATGAAGCCGGCCGTGGCTCCTTTTAGCGTCAACAGGACCTAGAGCGGGCGCGTGAGCGCCATGTGGTACCTGGCCACATAAGTATCGAAGTCCACGTCGTCGCCGGCCTCGATCGCGGCCTGGTCGGCCAGCGACTTGCGCGCCATTTCGGCGTAGAAGGCGGCGCGCTCGGCGGGCAGCGCCTGCGCGCGCAGGGCCGCGGCGTGCTCGCCGCTTTGCCTCAGCGTGTAATCGTGAAAGCTCAGGCCGCTATCGCGCAATTCGCGCAGCAGGCGCGCCGACGGTGTGAGCTCGACGTCGGCCAGCTTGGCGCGCTGCAAGGCCAGCGAGTCGGCGTACGCGTGGCCTCCCTGGGTCTGGTCGTAGAGCGCCGCATACGGCTCGATGAGGTCCAGCAGCTGCTCGCCCCACTGGCGCAGGCCGATGGGCGTGCCTTCGCGGTCCAGCTTCAGGTCGGGCTGGCGCCCTTGCTTGACCACCGTGGCGAAATTGTCTGCGCTGCGCTGGCAGCGGCCGTCTTCGGGGAAAGGCGGGCTGTCGGCCGTGGCGCAGAACAGCAGGAAGGCATCGATGAAGCGGGCCGCCTCGGGCGCGATGCCGGTGGCCACCCACGGGTCGATGTCCATGCACCGCACTTCCACGTACTGCACTCCGCGCTCGGCCAGCGCGGTGATGGGGCGCTCGCAGCGACCGGTGGCGCGCTTGGGACGGATGATCGAGTAGTACTCGTTCTCGATCTGCAGCACGTTGGTGTTCAGCTGTATCCACTGGCCGTCGCGATGCGTGCCGATGGCCTCGTAGGCCGGCCAGGGTTGCGTGACCGCGGCGTACTGGCGGGCCAGGAAGGTTTCCAGGTCGTTGTAGCAAAGCTTGAGCTGCGACTGCGCCTTGTTCTGGTAGCCCAGATCGCTCATGCGCAGGCTGGTGGCGTGCGGCAGGTAGAGCGTGTCCGCGTCCAGCGTCTGCAGGCTGTGGTCGCGGCCGCGCAGAAAGCCGCGCGACAGCGCGGGCGTGGCGCCTAACAGATACATCAGCAGCCAGGCATAGCGCGTGAAATTGCGGATCAGGCCGATATAGCCGCGGTTGCGGTGGGCACGTTCGTCGTCGTCCGTCGGGTCTAGCGCCAGCCATAGTGCTTCGGGTAGCGAGTAGTTGTAGTGCACGCCGGCGATGCACTGCATGGTCTTGCCGTAGCGTTCGGCCAGGCCGCGACGGTACACGTGCTTGAGCATGCCGGTGTTGGACGTGCCGTACCAGGCGATGGGGATGCCGGCTTCGTCGGGCAGCGCGGCGGGCATGGACTGGTTCCAGATCAGCTCGGCGCCCAGCGCGCCTTGCACGAAGCGGTGCGTATCGGCGAGTTCGCCGATCAGGTCGTCGACGCGCGCATGCGTGCCGGTGATCAGCTCGAGCAGCGATTCCGAATAATCGGTTGTGACGTGCTCGTTGGTCAGGGCCGAGCCCAGCGCGGCAGGGTGCGGCGTCAGGGCGAGCGCGCCCCGGTTGTCGACGCGCAGGCCTTCTTTCTCGATGCCGCGCAGGGTTTGATCGAGCAGTGAGGCATGGGCGGCCAGGCGGGCATAACGTTGGGAGTCGGTCACGGAGTCTGGGGTGTCGGTGCGGAACGGCCCCCGATTTTACGGTGCTATGGGCCGCCATTTGTAAGTTATCGGGGATGTGGGCAGGGACATGGGGGCGGTGCGCTGGTGCTAGAATCCCGACTCTGAACTGCGCCGATTTGCCTGATCCGCTTGCGGGCGCCTGTATAAATCCAGCTAAAGAGGTCCGTATGACCCTCACTGCCCCTCCCGAGGCAGGTGCGCCTGATCGATGCGCGCCGTCCGCCTCAGCGTCCGTTCCGATCCCGCCCGAATCCGGCGGTTCCGTCGGCATCGTTTCACCGACCTTCCTGTTTTTCGACGAGCCCCTGTTCCTGGCCAGCGGCCAGCAGCTGAACGCCTACGAGCTCGCCGTGGAAACCTACGGCAAGCTCAACGCCGAACGCAGCAACGCGGTGCTCATCTGCCATGCGCTCAACGCCTCGCATCACGTCGCCGGCATTGCGGCCGACGACGGTTCGCAGGGCTGGTGGGACAATATGGTGGGACCGGGCAAGCCGGTCGACACCAACCGCTTCTTCGTCATCGGCATCAACAACCTGGGCTCGTGCTTCGGCTCGACCGGGCCGGCCAGCATCAACCCGGCCACCGGCAAACCCTGGGGGGCGGCCTTTCCCGTTCTGACCGTCGAGGACTGGGTGCAGGCCCAGGCCCGCGTGGCCGACCGCTTCGGCATCGCGCGCTTCGCGGCGGTCATGGGCGGGTCCCTGGGCGGCATGCAGGCGCTGTCGTGGGCCATCACCTGTCCGGAGCGGGTGGCGCATTGCGTCGTCATCGCCAGCACGCCGCGCCTGTCGGCGCAGAACATCGGCTTCAACGAGGTGGCGCGCCGCGCCATCATCACCGATCCGGATTTCAACGGCGGCGACTACTACGCGCACGACACCGTGCCGGGGCGCGGCCTGTCGGTGGCGCGCATGATAGGCCACCTCACCTACCTGTCGGACGACGACATGGCCGAGAAATTCGGCCGCGCACAGCGCGAGCCGGCGGCCGACGGCGACTACCGCTACGGCTACGACGTGGAGTTCGAGGTCGAGTCCTATCTGCGCTACCAGGGCGAGAAATTCTCGCGCTATTTCGACGCCAACACGTATCTGCTCATCACGCGCGCGCTGGATTATTTCGACCCGGCGCGCAACACCGGCGGCGACCTGGCCCGCGCGCTGGCGCCGGCCAAGGCGGATTTCCTGCTGACCTCGTTCTCGACCGACTGGCGCTTTCCGCCCGAGCGCTCGCGCGAGATCGTCCGCGCTCTGCTCAAGAACGGCAGCCCGGTCACCTATGCCGAGATCGACGCGCCGCACGGCCATGACGCCTTCCTGCTGGACGATCCGCGTTATTTCGCGGTGGTGCGCGGCTACTACGAGCGCATCGCGCGCAAGCTCAATCTACCCGAGGTGGTTGCATGACTCCGGTATCCGCGAATTCCGGCGCCGCGGCGTTGCGTCCCGACCTGGCGCGCATCGCGCAATGGATCGAACCCGGCAGCCGGGTGCTGGATCTGGGCTGCGGCGACGGCGCGCTCCTGGCATGGCTGCGCGACAACCGGCAGGTGCGCGGCGCGGGCGTGGAGATCGACGACCAGTGCGTCATCAGCTGCGTGCAACGCGGGGTCGAGGTCATACAGCAGAACATGGAAGGCGGGCTGGCCCTGTTCGGCGACAAGCAATTCGAGACGGTGGTGCTGTCGCAGACGCTGCAATCCATGCATCACACCACGCATATCCTGCGCGAGATGATGCGGGTTGCGCGCCAGGGCATCGTATCCTTTCCCAACTTCGGCTACTGGCCGCACGGCTGGTCCATTTTGCGCGGCCGCATGCCGGTGACGGGCCAGATGCCCTACCAGTGGTACAACACCCCCAACATCCACCTGTGCACGCTGCGCGATTTCGAGGACCTGGCCGCGCAGGTGGGTTTGCGCATTCTCGAGCGCGCCACGTTCAACGAAGGGCGCGAGGTGCGCGTGCTGCCGCAATGGCGCAGCACCCTGGCCATGTATCGTTTCGCCTCGGACTGACTTTGCTAAGGACTGTGCCATGACCGATGCCAGCGCCACGAGATCGGCGGGCAATGTCTACTTCAGCCGCCGCGTGGCGCCGCAGCTGGCCCTGGGTTTCGCCAGCGGGCTGCCGCTGGCCTTGACCGGCGGCACGCTGCAGGCCTGGGCCACGGTCTCGAACGTATCGCTGCAAAGCATCGGCTTTCTTACCCTGGTGGGCACGGCCTACACGCTGAAGTTTCTATGGGCACCGCTGATCGACCACTATGCGCCGCCCTGGCTGGGCAGGCGCCGCGGCTGGATGCTTCTGATGCAGGTGCTGCTGGCCCTGGCCATCATGGGCATGGGCATGCTTTCGCCGGGCTCGGCCCTGCCCGAACTGGCCATGCTGGCCGTGGTGGTGGCGGTGCTGTCGGCCACGCAGGACATTGCCTTCGACGCCTACAGCACCGACGTGCTGCACGGTGAGGAGCGCGGCGCGGGCGCGGCCGTCAAGGTGCTGGGCTACCGCATCGCCATGATCGTTTCGGGCGGGCTGGCGCTGGTGCTTGCCGACAGCTGGCTGGGCTGGGGGCATATGTACGTGCTCATGGGAGCGCTGATGCTGGCCTGCACGGCGGCCACGCTATGGGCGCCGGAACCCGATGCGCCGGCCGCCGCGCCAGGCAACCTGGGGCAGGCCCTGGTCGAACCGTTCCGTGAATTCTTCGGCCGGCGCGGCGCGGCCGGGCTGCTGCTGCTCATCGTGCTCTACAAACTGGGCGATGCGTTCGCCGGCGCGCTGTCCACGACTTTCCTGATCCGCGCGGCCGGCTACACCGCCACCCAGGTCGGCACGGTCAACAAGGTGCTGGGCCTGGCCGCGACCATCGTGGGCGCGCTCGCGGGCGGCTCCATCATGGCGCGCTGGGGACTGTACCGTTCGCTCATGGCCTTCGGCCTGCTGCAGGCGGTGTCCAACCTGGGCTACTGGGTTATCTCGGTCAGTCCCAACCGTCTCTGGCTCATGGCAGCGGGCGTCGGCGTCGAGAACCTGTGCGGCGGCCTGGGCACCGCCGCATTCGTGGGCCTGCTGATGGCCTTGTGCCGGCATGAATATTC
>DAIDKG010000107.1 GCA_027450125.1 Bordetella sp.
GAGACTCAGGCCAGTTCCTTGAGCAACAGGTGCCAGAACTTCACGCGCTGCTCCAGTGTGGAGACCAGGATGTATTCGTTGAGCGTGTGCGCGCCGTCGCCATCGGCGCCCAGGCCGTCCAGCGTGGGCACGCCCATGGCCGAGGTGAAGTTGGCGTCGCTGCCGCCGCCGGTCATGGGAGCATCGTTCAGCTCGAAGCCGGCCGTCCTGGCAAAGCCGCGAGCCATCTCCAGCAGCGCAGTGCTGGCCGCCGTCTTGACCATGGGCGGACGGTTCAGTTCGACGTCGATGTCCAGCTCGATGTCGGAGCCCACGGCGCAAAGCTCGCGCATGCGGCGCAGCACGTAATCGGCCGCGGCCATGTCGGGAACGCGAAAATCGGCCACGCAGCGGCAGCGCTCGGGCACGGTGTTGGTGGCGGTGCCGCCGGCGATCGTGCCCACGCTCACAGTGATGCCGCGCTCGTAGTCGGTGATCGCTTCCAGCGCCAGCACCTGGTGGGCCATTTCCTTGATGGCGCTGCGGCCCTTCTGGTGCGCCACGCCGGCGTGCGAGGGCATGCCCTTGATGCCCAGGCGCAGCATCCCCGTGCCTTTGCGCGCGGTGACGCACATGCCGGATTCGGTGCGCGCCGGCTCGCAGACGAAGCAGTACTTGGCATTGGCGGCGAACTTCTCGATCTGCGGACGCGAGGCATGGCTGCCGGTTTCCTCGTCGGGCACCATCAGGAAATCGATGGGCAGCACGGTCGCGCCGGGCGCGCCCAGGCCGGTCATGGCCGACAGGGCGATGTAGGTGCCGGCCTTCATGTCGTAGCCGCCGGGGCCGTAGAGGCGGTCGCCTTCGATGCGGATGGGATTGTCCATCAGCGTGCCAATGGGGTGCACGGTGTCCATGTGCGCCAGGATGAGCAGCCCCGGGCGGGTGTCGCCCGCGGCGCGGTTGGTTGCGTACAGCGCGGGGCCGACATGGTCGCCCAGCGGAATCAGGGTGGCCGTCAGGCCGTGCTGGCGGGCATAGCCGGCCGTGAGCTCAGCCATGGCCGTCACGCCGGCCGGCGCACTGGTGGGGGATTCGCATTGCATCCAGGCGCAGATGCCGGCGATCAGTTGTTCGGTATTGGGTAGCGTGCTCATGGCGAAGTCGGAAGGAGTGAGGAGGATGGGCGAGGACGTGTCGGAGGAAGTCGGGGAGCGTGCAAGAGCCTACGCCACATGCCCGCCGGCCAGGCGCGCGATCTCCTGGGCGTCGGGCATGCCGCCGTCGAACCACAGGCTGGCGCAGACGGCCGACATGGCGCGGCCGTCGTGGCCGACGCCCGGCACGCTGTGCAGGGTCCAGTTGCAGGCCAGTCCGCGGCGCCGGGCTTCGGCCCTGCCCGCATCGAGATAGTGGTGCGCGCGCGCATGGCGATGCGGGCCCTGGGCTACCGCAGGCGGGTCCGAAGGCAGATGCTCGCCCTGGGTTTCAGTGTCGCGGTCGCCCGCCAGAATGGTCATGGGATAGGACAGCAGGCGTTCCAGGTGCTGCTCGGTCAGGCCCGCGCCGCCCAGGCCTTCGGGAAATTTGCGCTCCATGGCGGGCAGCGTGTACCAGCCTGCGTTGCCGATGGCCACGGCTTTCCAGGGATCGTGCGATTGACTGCTCATCAGCCGGTGCACGAACTGGCCTCCGGCCGAGTGGCCGAACAGATAGCTGCTGCTGCCGTCAATCAGTTCGGCCGCGATCAGGTCGGCCACCACGCGTGCGGGCAAGGCGTAGGCCCAGCCGTCGACATGGCGCGGATTGCCCATGGCGGTATAGGCCAGGCCGTTGTTGTAGCTTTCCACGCCAGGCCAGATCTCGTTGGAGAAGGTCGGCGCCACGATCAGCAGCTTGTGCTTGTCCGCGGCAGGGACCCAGAAATCGCGGTAGTCGTCGCCGTTGCGCAGCACGCCGTGCTGCACGATCACCACCGGGCGGTCGGGGGTGTGGCCGTAAGGGCGGTAGGTGTGCAGCGTGATGGGACGGTCGGCGTTGCGGTCTTCGTCGACGTAGAGGATGGCGTTGCGGCCGGCGTGGCCCAGTTCCAGGGCGAGGCGTTCGGCGTTGCTGAGATCGGCGGGTTTCATATGGCGAAGGGCGGCTCCGGTCAGGCAATTGCGTTCATCAGGCAGGCCGGGCCCTGGCCGAGGCGAAATTTTCGATGATGCACTGGATTGGGCAGTGCCCCAGGGGCAGGGCCGCCTCGGGCTTTTAGCAAGGCTCAGGCCAGGGGCTGGGCCAGGCGCACCACGGTGACGCCCGGCTGCAGATTGGCCAGCGACGAAGGCATGATGAGCACGCAGTCGTCATAGGGCGCGACCACCGGCTCCCCGTCGCTCCAGCCTATGACCGTGCCGGCGGGCAGCGATTCCAGGCCTTTCCATGCCTGGGCGAAGCGAAAGTCGGTGCTGCGCGCGGCGATGGCCTGGGTGACGCGCAGGGCTTGCTGGCGCGGGATGTCGGGCAAAAACCAGGCGGCGGGCAAATCGGCGCGGTCGACAGCGCCGCATGCCGCGAGAAAGCGCGCCGTCTGGTCGATGGCCACGTCGCGCGACTGGGTCGCGCCGTGCAGGCCGCATTCGATCAGCAGCGAGCGCGTGCCGTTGTCGCCGGACTCGCCGAAGCGGCCGTAGTCGCGCATGCGCACGCCGGCTGCGTGGCCGGCGTCGGCGATGAGGTAGGCCGGCCGGCCCAGCGACAAGGCCAGGTCGATATTGCGGCGTTCGACCCCGGTCAGTTGCAGCGGCTCGGCCGACGCGCTCATCGAATGCAGATCGAGCAGCCAATCGGTCTGGCGCACCCAGGGCAGCAGCGCGTTGGCGCGGCGGCGCTCCTGCGTGTCGTTCGCGGCCAGTTTGTCCGCGCTCCAGATGCGGTTCATGTCCTCGTCCACAAAGCGCGAGGTGGGATTGCTTTGCGGATCGAAGCGATCGAAGGCGGCCAGATTGCAGAAAGCCAGGGTGAGCTTGCCGCGGCGTGGGCGCACTTTCTCGGCCAGCAGCGTCTTCAGGGCCCAGGCGCCGCAGATTTCGTCGCCGTGGATGAGCGCGGTGATCATCACGTGGCGCCCTGCCGCGCCCGAGTCGAAATGCCAGACACCTTCTGTGCCGGTGTTGCCGACGCGCTCGGCGGCGATGTCCGGCTTGGGTAGATCGAATGCGTGCATCGTGCTCATGAGCTTACATCTGGGTGGAGCAGCCTTCATCGGACAGGCCCGGCGCGGCAAGGAATACCTCGGCGGGGCGCGACGTCAGGGATGCGATTCCGGATTGGTGAGCAGGCGATTATCTCCCCGAAGCGCAGGACTGAAAAGTACAACGGCCTGACTGGCGGATGAATCCGCCGGTCAGGCCGCATTCGGGCCAAGGACCGCAGATGTGCGGTCCTTGGCGTGCTTGCGCGAGGCTTAGCGCTGCGAGCTGGCGAACCGCGTGTTGTGGCTGTAGGCGCGCTCCATGGCGTCGTTCAGGTTGCCGACGAAGGCCAGCAGCCTGTCGCAGCCGCGCAGCAGGCTCAGGGCGGATGACTTCAGCAGGACGGGCAGCGAGGAAGGTTCGGGGGCGTTCATGGCCTCGAGCATCAGCTCGCGTTCCATTTGGTCGGTCAGGCGGAATTCGGTGTTGGTGTTCATCGCAGCTCCATGTAGGCGGAAGTGCCTTGGTAATCAATGGAGTCAGTATAGGGATAACCCTAAACTCGCGCAATGAAAAATTTAGGGTAAACCCCAGGTATTTTGTAATAATTTCTATATTGTGAGATGTAATTCCACTATATGAAATATCAAGCATCCTGCCTGCGATTGCGCAGCGCACGGGCGGCATCCGCGAGTTCTCCCGCCGTCAATCCGATGGGTCCCGTGCCGGCGGCTGCCAGAGCGTCGGCCGCCGAACCGTGCAGCCAGACCGCGCCGGGCACGGCTTGCTCCAGCGGCACGCCCTGGGCGATCAGGCTGCCCAGTATGCCGGCCAGCACGTCTCCGGTACCGGCGCTGGCCAGTCCGGGATTGCCGCAGGTGTTGAGCCAGCAGGCGTCTGCCGCAGGGGGGCAGACCAGGGTGCCCGCACCCTTGAGGACGATCCAGGCTCGGTATTTGCGCGCCAGGGCCAGCGCCGCGGCGGGACGGTCGGCCTGGACGCGCGAGGCCGGGCAGCCCAGCATCCGGCCGGCCTCGGCCGGATGCGGCGTGAGCACCACGGGCGCCGGTCCCCAGTCGGGTTGCAGGGCACCTTGCGCCAGCAGGTTCAGGCCGTCGGCATCCAGTACCAGGGGCGCCTGCGCGCGCGTCCGGAACAATGTGGCCAACAGCGAGACCGAGTGGTCCAGCGTACCCATGCCGCAGCCTGCCACCCAGGTCGTCAGCCCCAGCGTAGCGGCGTCGGCGAGCAGGTCTCGGCCGCAGCGCAGCATCAACTCGAGTTGCATCGGGTCGCACGCCAGGGGCGCCGGTTCCTGGGCAAAACCCACCAGCACCTTGCCCGCTCCCAGGCGCAGCGCAGCCCGGGCGGCCAGCAGGGCCGCGCCCGTCATGCCGGGGCCGCCGCCCAACACGCCCAGTGTGCCGAAGCTGCCTTTGTGGGTATCGGCCGCGCGCGGGGCGAAAAGCGCGGGCAGCTGGTCGCGGTGGATGGGGGCGGGTGTCGTCATGGTCGGCAAGAATGCAAAAGAGAAGAACGTGGTGGCCAGGTGCGGCCGGCAAGGTGCAGCCGGCGCTCCCGTCGAATTGGCTAAGATTACCGGCTCTTCGTATTCATTTTTAGGCTTGAAGCTCATGTCCGCGCAATCCACGCCGCCCCGCGCTGCGCCGCTCACCGGCATCCGCGTCCTCGACCTGACCCGCGTGCTCGCGGGGCCCTGGTGTACCCAGAACCTGGCCGACCTGGGCGCAGAGGTCATCAAGATCGAGCGGCCGGGAGCGGGCGACGATACGCGCGCCTGGGGGCCGCCCTACCTGAAGGACCAGGCCGGAAACCCCACCAGCGAGGCCGCCTATTATTTGTCGGCCAATCGCAACAAGCTCTCGGTGACGGTCGACATCGCCACTGCGAACGGCGCCGAGGTGGTGCGCGAACTGGCCCGCCAAAGCGACATTCTCGTCGAGAACTTCAAGGTAGGGGGCCTGCGCAAATACGGACTGGATTACGAAACCCTGCGCGAGATCAACCCGCGGCTCATTTATTGTTCGGTGACCGGTTTCGGCCAGACGGGCCCGTATGCCAACCGGCCCGGCTACGATTTCATGATCCAGGGCATGGGCGGGCTCATGAGCATTACCGGCGAGCGCGACGACCTGCCGGGC
>DAIDKG010000108.1 GCA_027450125.1 Bordetella sp.
GCCTGAACGACGTGCTGTGATAAAGCGAGGCCGACTTGCCCTCGCTGGAATAGCGCACGGCCACCAGCTGTTCGCCGTCGCTCGCGCACACGGTCATCCTGACCGGATGCGCAATCCCCTGGCTGCGCGCGGTGGCCTCGATGAAGCCGACCATGCGCGCGAGCGCCGCAACCGGATCCTGCTCCAGCCCGAACGTCATGGCGAGCTGGAACATCGCTTCCGAATCCGTCGATCCCTCCAGCGAATTGAACCGCAGCGGATCGATGGCCACGAGCAGATCGCGGCGCACGAGCGGAAAATCCTCGATCAATCCGTTGTGCACGAACATCCAGCGCCCATGGCGAAACGGATGACAGTTGGTCTGCTGCACCGGCGTATGCGTGGCTGCGCGTATGTGGGCCAGGAACATGGGCGCGGCCACGGCGCGGGCCAGCTCGCGCAGATTATGGTCGTTCCACGCCGGCTGGACGCTGCGATAGCGGTACGGGACATCGGACGACGGCTGGTACCAGCCGATGCCGAAACCGTCGCCGTTGGTGGTTGTCGCGCCGAGCCTGGCGTGCAGGCTTTGGTCGATCAGCGAATGATGCGCGCGAAAAAGCAGCGTTTCCAGATGGACGGGGTTTCCCGTATAAGCCAGCCATCGACACATGATGCCCTCCCTTGCGCCGGCCAAGTGGCGCCCCAGGCACGGGCGCTATGATAGGCGCAAACCTCAGACATATCACCCATCCCATGCAGAACACGTCCGCCGCACCCCGCTTCGAAGGCACCGAACGCTACGTCGCCACCGACGATCTCAAGCTGGCCGTCAACGCGGCCCTGACGCTGCAGCGCCCGCTGCTCATCAAGGGCGAACCCGGTACCGGCAAGACCATGCTGGCCGAGGAAGTGGCCCGCGCCCTGGACCGGCCGCTGCTGCAATGGCACATCAAGTCCACCACCAAGGCGCAGCAGGGCCTGTACGAATACGACGCCGTCTCGCGACTGCGCGACTCGCAACTGGGCGACGAGAAGGTGCGCGACATCCGCAACTACATCGTGCAGGGCACGCTGTGGCAGGCCTTCGAGTCCGACCAGCCCGTGGTGGTGCTGATCGACGAGATCGACAAGGCCGACATCGAATTCCCCAACGATCTGCTGCGCGAACTCGACCGCATGGAGTTCCATGTGTACGAGACGCGCCAGACGGTACAGGCCAGGCACCGCCCGCTGCTCATCATCACATCGAACAACGAGAAAGACCTGCCCGACGCCTTTCTGCGCCGCTGCTTCTTTCACTACATCCGCTTCCCCGACCGCGACACGATGCGCGACATCGTCGCGGTGCACTACCCCGACATCAAGGCCGACGTGCTGCGCGCCGCGCTCGATACGTTCTTCGCCCTGCGCGAGGCGCCCGGCCTGAAGAAAAAACCGTCGGCCTCGGAGCTGCTGGACTGGCTGCGCCTGCTGCTGGCCGAAGGCGCCTCGGCCTCCCAGATCGACGCGCACGCGGCGGCGGCCGTGCCCATGCTGGCAGGCGCCCTACTCAAGAACGAGCAGGACATGCAGCTGCTCGATCGGCTGGCCGCCATGACGCGCAACTCGCAGCGGCGCTGATTCAGCCGCTCGTCATGCCGCCCCTCACGCTCACCTCGCTCGCCATCCCCTTGAGGGTAGGCCCGGCGGAGCCGACATGCTGACAGACTTCTTCTACCATTTGCGCGAACACCGTTTGCCGGTGTCGGTGCAGGAGTACCTGACGCTGCTGGCCGCCCTGCGCGCCGACGGCCTCATGGCCCCCACGCTGGACGACTTCTACTTCCTGGCGCGCGCGGCCCTGATCAAGGACGAGACGCTCTACGACCGCTACGACCAGGCCTTCGGCGCCTATTACCGCGGCATCGCCGCGCAATTGCCGCCGGATCAGGACATCCCGCTGGACTGGCTGATCAAGCAGTTCGAGAAAAGCCTCACGCCCGAAGAAAAGGCCGCCATCCAGACGCACGGCTGGGACAAACTCATGGAGCTCTTCAAAGAGCGCCTGCAAGAGCAGAAAGAGCGCCACGCCGGCGGCAGCAAGTGGATCGGCACGGGCGGCACCTCGCCTTTCGGCAACGGCGGCTACCACCCCGAAGGCATCCGCGTGGGCGGCCAGTCGGCCGGCAACCGAACGGCGGTGAAAGTGTGGGACATGCGCCAGTTCCGCGACTATGACGACCAGATCGAACTGGGCACCCGCAATTTCAAGGTGGCGCTGCGCCGCCTGCGGCGCTTCGCACGCGAGGGCGGCGACCTGGAGCTGGACCTGGACGACACCATCGCCAGCACGGCCCGCAACGCGGGCTGGCTGGACCTGCGCCTGGTGCCCGAGCGGCACAACAGCGTGAAAGTGCTGATGCTGCTGGACGTGGGCGGCAGCATGGACGATCACATCGCGCGGGTGGAGGAGCTGTTCTCGGCGGCGCGCAGCGAGTTCCGCAACCTGGAGGTCTACTACTTCCACAACTGCCCCTACGACAACCTCTGGCAAAGCAACCACCGGCGCCGCGAGGAGCGTTTCGACACATGGGACATCCTGCGGCGCTACAACGAAGATTGGCGGCTCATCATCGTGGGCGACGCCACGATGAGCCCCTACGAGATCCTGCAGCCGGGCGGCAGCGTCGAATACAACAACAAGGAAGCCGGCGCGGTGTGGATGCGTAGGCTGCTCGATGCCTGGCCGAAATCGGTCTGGCTCAATCCCGAGCCGTCGAACTACTGGCAGTACCGCCAGTCGATCGCGCTGATGCACGACATCATGCAGGGTCGGATGTATCCGGTCACGGTGGCGGGCCTGGAGCAGGCCATGCGCTTTCTTTCCAAGTGACGCGCGGCCTCACGGCCGCCAGCGGCTTCAGGCCGCGTCTTCCGATGCCAGCAACTGCCGCGCAAGCTCTCCAAGGGCGATGCCGCGGTCCATGGCGACGCGCAGCAAGCGATCGTGCGCGGCCTGCTCCGACAGGCCCTGCTGCCTGACCAGCAGCCATTTGGCCTGCTCGACCAACCGTCGTTCATCGAGCGAGCCGCGCAGTTGCGCAAGCTCGCCGCCGGTACGACGCAGGTGCAGCGTTTGCGCCTGCAGCATGTCGAGCACCGAGAGCTCCATGTCATGCGCCAGACCGTCGGGCAGCGGCGCTTCGATCGATCTGGGCTGTATGTCGAATACCGTGGCTGCCGCTGCGTCGTTTGCGGTATCGGCAAAACGGCTGAGCAGCAATTGATGATCGCCCAGCTCTTCCCGGGCGCGGGCGATGCACTCCTGGCATCGCAGCGCCAGCGTGTCGGTCAGATGCTGTTCGATGCCGCGCATGGCATCGATGCACGCCGTACAGACCTCGTACCATAGCTCGGCCAAGCCGGAATCGACCGGCTCGTCCGGCGACGTCTTCAGCAGGATATCCCTGAGCCTATGCACCGATTCGACGGATTGCTGCATGTTCTGCCACATGCGCAACGCCTGCACATCGGCGAACCGGACGAAAGACTCGAACGCGCGCCGCTGATTGTCGGCCAGGCTCGATAACTGCGCTTTCGATGCCTGATCGCAATACCCGGTTTTGTAGCCCATGGCGCCGAGCGCCCGCTCCTGCCCGCTCGACTCCTTGCCCTGCATGAAATTGAACAAGGCCACCAGGGCGCGGGTCACGTCGGGATCCAGCGCGGAATCGGCCGCCTCGAACACCAGCGACAGCAGACAGGCGATGACCTGCGTGAACCGGATGCCCGCATTCTGCGCCGTCAGCTTGCGCTCACGCACCCGCCAACGCAGATCGGGCATTCCATCCAGCCGATGCAGCGCATGGCTGATGCAATGCAGCAGGCGAGTCTTATCGGCGCAGCGCAGCGCGGCCGGTTCGAGATCCAGCAGGAATCGCCGCGCCTGGGTTTCGATACCTTCCGCGTCGCCGCGCAACGCGACCAACTCGGCCGGTAGCAGCGCCAGCGGGCCCGAGAGAAACAGCGTCGAATAGCCGCGCTCTTTTTGCAGGGCATGGACCAGCCGGCTCACGTGCCCGACCAGGACGGACGTACTGGTCAGCGCCTCCAGCCCTTGTAATTGGGACTGCCGCGCGGCAAGAAGGAACTTCAATGTAGCGGCGGACATGTGCTGCTTGGACATGGCGTGCGACCTGTTCATGGCATGCAGGAGAGTCAGGCCCGGCGCAGCAGCATGCGCGCAGGCTCGTCGTATGCATCGTCGCCGCCTTCGGCGGCTGCATGGTGCACCGCATGCGCCACAGCGTCGCCGATGATCAGGACGGCCGGGCTGCGCAGGCCGAAGCGGGCGGCGTCGCCGGCCATCCCGTTCAAGGTACTCGAGCACTCCCGCTGGCGCGGCAACGTGGCGTTTTCCACCATTGCGACAGGCGTGGCGCCGGGCATGCCGCCGACCAGCAATTGCGCGCGGATGTCTTCCAGGCGGGTCGCGCCCATATAGACCACCAGTGTAGTGCCGCTGGTGGCCAGAGAGGACCAGTCCGGCGTGCTGCCGTCTTCCGCATGTGCGGTGATCAGCGTGACGCCGCGGGCCACGCCGCGCAGCGTCACCGGAATGCCGCACGCGGCGGCGGCGGCAAAGCCCGCCGTCACACCGTTGACGATTTCGCAGGCGATGCCGTGCTGCGCAAGCCAGCGGGCCTCCTCCCCCGCACGGCCGAACACGCACGGGTCGCCGCCTTTCAGGCGAGCTACAAGCCGGCCCTGCCGGGCATGGCGCAACATCAAGCGCAAGATGAAATCCTGCGGCGTGGAACGGCACCCGCCGCGCTTGCCCACCTTTACCACCCGGGCCTGCGGGCAATATTCCAGCACCTCGGGCGCCACG
>DAIDKG010000109.1 GCA_027450125.1 Bordetella sp.
GGCCGCAGCTTCATCCTGACCTTTCCAGCCAGTCTCGGCCTGCTGTTGCAGGTCGAGAACTGGATCGCAGCGCCCACGTGGTTCGGTTTATTGTGGGTGAACTGCGCGCTGTTCGCATTGTGTATCGCATGTCTGCGAGCATTCTGGCCGCGCGAATTGGAGCCGTGGAAGCTGGTTCTAACATCCTTATTGCTGGCGCTGCCACTGCTCTACACCAATCACATCTGGCATTCGGCGATGACGCAGTGGATCGCCATTGTCTATTGCGTCGTCTGCCTGTCTGCGTTGGGGAAAGATGGGCGCGCCGAGATCGCCAGATTGCTTCTGGCCGCCGTGGCGGGTCTGCTGTTCTTCTCCAAACAGAATCTCGGAGCTCCGCTGGTCGTTGCGACGAGCTTCGCGCTGATGGGGCTCGGTTTCGTGCAACCTGCGAAGCGCAGGGTCTGCCTGCATGTAGTGGTAATTCAGGTTCTCGGCGTGCTCGCAACAGCTGTGGTCATCATGCTTTGCCTTCACATGGGCGTGGCGACCTTGGTGCATACATTCACCTATGTATTGGGCCGTGCTCGAGTCTCGAGGCAGCAAGAGGCCGCACTGCCGTTCAAGGCGCCGGTGATCTTGGCCGCGGTCGTGTTTTCCTTGGGCTACCTGTTGACTCGGGCAGTGAGGCGATCCCGGACCGAAGGGGTTGATCCCTTGATAGTTGCGCTGTTGGCCGCCGCACTGATCGGCATGGCGGTATATGAGAGAAACTACGACGCCATTCTCATGGCTGCAATTTGCCTGTTCCTTGGGGTCTTCCTGGTTTCAGCTGACCTGAGCGCCGAGCAGGACGTCTCAGCGTGGGCGATCTGGGGCACGGGCCTGCTGGTTTCGGTACTTCCCTTGATCACCGATTGGGATAGCAAGTACAACGATGCCGTGCTCCCCGCGGTGTCCATGATCTGTCTTTCCCGACCGAGGGCCGCCGTCACCCGGAATTTGTTGGTCGGTGGCGTCGTTGTCTCGCTGCTCGGGGCCGCGACAGGTGGCTGGGTGCGTCAGCGCATGCACGATGTCGGACCGGGCGTTTTTTGGGAGGACGCCCGGCTGATTACCATTCGCGAAGGATATTTCGACGGACTGGCCGTAGGTCCGCATATGATCGAAGTTCGCAAGGAGATGCTTCGGGCGCTGAGGGAGATTCCCCATCCAGACGGAGTTTTTTGCGGTCCGCGTATCGAGTTCTGTTACGCGGACCTCGGGCTTCGTTCCCCGCTGGGGCTTCCGCTATGGTGGCATCCTGGAACTTCCTACCCGATGCAGGCGCAGGGTGCGGTTGTCCGAGCCTTCGCACGAGATCATTTTTCGCTGTTGATGTTTGTCAAGGGCGACCGAACTCGCATGCCTGCCGCGTTGCTGGCATTGATCGCACGGGATTACAGCTCGGTGGAAGGCTTCGAAGCGTTGGATGTATACGTACCCCGGCGTGAATCTGGCACGCTTGCCGCGAGCCGAGCAGATCAGCCTGCGCCCGCGCGCTGATCCGCGTCCGGGGAATCCGCGCAGCGTTCGCGGGCCATGCGCACGAAGGCGCTGGCCGGGGCCGACAGCGCGGCTTCGTCGCGCAGGACCAGCAGCA
>DAIDKG010000110.1 GCA_027450125.1 Bordetella sp.
CTCCGCCAGACATCAAGCAAATACGGGCCTCTCGGCCCGTATTTCATTTCTACCCGTAAACCTGACTGCCATAGGGAAAATGTCTTTGATTTCCCTGGTCAAGGCCGCGCGACATCGACGAAAAGATCAAGCCGCGCCATCGGTCCTCGGCGTCCGGATCATGCGCTCCTATGGCCGTTGAACGTTGCCGGCACGGTACCGGGATCTCGAAAGCAGTCCTGGGCGCCGAATCCGCGCCCAAGACGAATCATTCGAAAATCAACAGCGCGATGTTGCGCCTGGGGATGAAGTCAGTGCCTGACCACTCATAGGTGGTAGGCCCGGTATTGCGCAAACCCGGCCAGCATAGCGAAACGATGTTGGCAGGCTTGCCCTTGTCGATGATCAGATGGAACCGGCCGATCGGCCCCAGCCAGTTGCGCGCGGTGGTCAGGATGTATTCCAGCTCGGCGACCCCTCCCCCCAGCGCCTTGCGTTTTTGCGCTGCCGACAGCGCCTGGCGCGTTGCCGGGTCGATGCAATAGCGGTCGGCTGACGCTGGCTCGCGGCCCACCAGCCATCCGATCACTTTGCGCCCGCTGACCTCGGCAGCATTGCTTATCAGGGCGCTGCCGACGAAGGGGTGATAGGTCTGGTGCATGCGCACATCGGCATGCGCAGGAAAAGTCTGGGTCCAGAAATAGCGAGTACGCAAATGCCATTGCGGTGTATCCGGATCTTCGCCGGCCGCAAGCAGCCCTTCGTGCCGCAGGCGGGCAAGTCCGGCCGCCGGCAAGGCAGCGGTTTGCCGCTCGTAGGCGCCCGGCAACCAGGGGGCCATACCCAGGGCGCCCGCCGCCGCAACCTCCCGGGTCACATCCTTGCCCTTGAAAAATGCCCGGCGTTCCAGACTCGCCGCAATCGGCTTGCCGTCGACCCGGACCTTGAAGCCGAGGAAATTGCTTGCATCGACCGGAAAGGCCCAGTGGGGCGCCGTCAGCCCCTGGGACAGATCGAGATCGGGCAGGGGAAACACCACCAGTGTCGTGACAGGATGATCGGCGACATTGTGAAAGACGTAATCGATCCGGATCTGGGTGGGACTGATATACAGCACTTCCGACTGCATGCGGATGTCGGTCGTGGACGACAGATGGATGCCGGTGGTGCTCTGGAATCCGCTGCTGTCGTTGGCCATGGCAGGCGACGTCAGTGCGGAAAGCGCCAGGACCGCCAGCACCCGCGCCGGCTTCACTTGGCCATCCCGGCGCACGACAGCGCCTTGGCATACGACGCCGCAAAGCCGCCGAGATCGGCGCGGAAGATGACCTTGCCGTTGCGTCTCACCCGCAGCAGGTTTGCGTGCGCTATGGCCGCGATCAGCTGCCGGTCGGCCGAGACCGCATAGGGTTGTCCGTCGCCGTCGGCCTCGAGTCGGCCGGGAAAGACCGTGCCGTCCACATCGAAGGCGACCTTGTCGGTGGGTTCCAATACCGCCTCCCTTATGTCGAACCAGGTAAAGGATACGGTCGCGGCGGCAGGCGCAACGGCAATGCCATCCCATCCGTCGTCGCCGAATGAGGCCTCGCAGGGCGGCGGCGGACCGTCGGCGCGCCAGGCGCTGCTGTCCCGCCACGCACGGGTCAGCGCATCGATGCGGTAATGGGTGAGGACGGCGACGCAGTGGTCCAGGGCGACATCCGTGCTTTTGCGTCCCGGCTCGGGAGCCCCGCACCGTTCCCGGTCGCGCAGGAAGGCCAATTGCGCGGCGCGCAGCCTGGCCGGATCCGGGGATTGCGCCAGCCTGCGCCGATACCGCTGCGTCATCAGGCGATCATCTTTGGCCAGTTCGTCGTTGCCCGGCGCGCAGATTTCCCGGTCGACCGGCGATGACGCCCTGGCGCAATCGAATCCTGGCTGCGCGGTCCTGGGCATCGGCGGGGGCGGATTGGGAACGGCGGTGGTCCTGTAGGCCTGGCACCAGATGGGAGCATGGGGATCCCGGGCGCACATGTACTGGATATGCTGGCCAATTACCTCGCAGGCGTTGTCGGCGTTGCAGGGCGGGTGCGTCGCCGTGGTGATGGCCAGGCATTGGTTCACATAGAGCGCGGCACGGGCGGCGCCGACCTGCGCCCGGCACGAAACCACCTGGGCCGCGACCGCCCCCGGAGCCAGCATGGCCGCCGCCAGCAGGCGAAAAGCTGTTGCACGACGGACATTTCTCATCTTGTCTCCCGCTTCGTTGACTTCGCATCGCGTTTTATGAGCCCGCCGCAACGGCTCTCGGGGCACCGAGCCCCCTGGCGGCAAAGCCGGCATGCCCGACATAGGCCCCGTGCAGCGGGCAAATCTCGGGAAATGCGGGTCCAAATGATATGGCCATGGAGGATCTCAGGGAAGATGCCGGACACCGGGCTGTTGATCATGCAGGCGCCCGATACGCTTCGATCAGCGCAACAGGAGATGAAAGCATGCAAGCGATCTGCACAATCGAGCCTGGCATGAAACCCGCCGACACCCTGGCAGAGGCGGCGGAGATCATAGCCACGCACGCCGAGGAACTGCGGATTCTTTCCTCCTGTGACGGCGACTGGGGCGACGCCCATGCGGTCCGGACCGAATACCAACGCATGGTGCGCATCGCGCGCCAGTTGCGGGCCCAGGAGTCGTAGGCACCAAAGACGCGGCGAGACGCCTTGCCTCGCATGCAGGAGCGGCGCAGATCGAGGCCCCGGCGCGTACCCTGAAAGTCTCTGCGCGCATGCTGCCGGGCGCCGCGCGGTCAGGCATACTGCCGCCATGGCATTCAAGCTCTTCTCGGGAATCCGCCCCTTTACCCGCGCGGGCGCGCTGCGCGACGCGCTTGCGGGCATCACGCTCGCGTCGATGAACATTCCGCAACTGCTGGGCTATGCGCGCATCGCCGGCATGCCCGCGGTTACCGGGCTTTATACGGGATTCCTGCCGCTTATCGCCTTTGCATTGTTCGGCTCGTCGCGGCACCTGGTCGTGGCGGCCGATTCGGCCACAGCCACCATCCTGGCCGACAAGCTCTCGGGCATGGCCGTGCCGGGCAGCGGCGCCTACCTGATGCTGATCGGCGCGGTGACGCTTCTGACCGCCGCCCTGCTGCTGATCGCGCGCATCTTCCGGCTCGGCTTTCTCGCCGACTTCCTGTCGCGCACCGTCCTGGCGGGTTTTCTGGCCGGGGTGGGCGTGCAGGTCGGCGTGGCCATGCTGGGCGATATGCTGGGATTGCAGGTGACGTCCTCGCGCACGGTCGGGCAAATCGGCCAGGTCGCCGCACACCTGGCCTGGACGCACGGTCCGACGCTTGCGATCTCTGCGCTGGTCGTCGCGGCGATATTGGGCTTTCGCGCGTACAAGCCCGCATGGCCGGTGCCGCTGGCGATCGTGGTCGCGTCCATTGCCGCCAGCGACCTGGGCAATTTCGCGGGACACGGCATCGCCGTGATCGGCCCCATCGCAAGCGGGCTGCCGACCCTGCACCTGCCCCATTTCGGCTGGCGCGAGCTGGCGCAGCTGCTGACCATCGCTGTCTCTTGTTTCGCGGTCATCATCGCGCAAAGCGCGGCGACCAGCCGCACCTACGCCCAGCGCTACGGCGAACGCGTCGACGAGAACGCCAATTTGCTGGGCCTGGCTGCCGCCAATGCCGCCGCCGCACTGAGCGGCACCTTCGTGGTCAACGGCAGCCTGACGCAGACCGCGATGGCCGAGCAGTCGGGCGCGCGCAGCCAGTTCGCGCAGATCGTGTTCGCCGCGCTGATCGTGGTCGTGCTGCTGTTCCTGAGCCGCTGGCTGCAGTACTTGCCGCACTGCGTGCTGGCCAGCGTCGTCTTCACCATAGCGGTGGGCATGATCAAGCCCGGCACGCTGCGCGCCATCTTGCGCGAAAGCCCCGGCGAATTCGCGCTTGCCCTGATGACGGCCCTGGCGGTGGTCGCGGCCGGGGTCGAGGACGGACTGCTGCTGGCGATCGCGCTGTCGCTGTTCCGGCACGTGCGCCACAGCTATCGTCCGCACACCATGGTGCTGGCGCCGGATGCGGCAGGACGCTGGCAGCCGCAGACGACCCGGCCGGGGCTGATGACGGCGCCCGGACTCATCGTCTACCGCTTCGGCTCGGATCTGTTCTACGCCAACGAGCACCGCTTTACCGACGAGATCCGCCAGCTGGTCGATCAGGCACCCGGACCGGTGCGCTGGATCGTCATCGACGCGGGCGCGATCACCGACATCGATTACTCGGCCGGCCGTTCGATGTGCGAACTATGCGCCGAGATGTCGGCGCGCGGGGTGGACATCGCGCTCGCGCGCGTCAGCGCGTATCTGCGGGCCGACATGGACCGGCACCGCATCACCTCGGTCATCGGCGCGCAGAATATCTACGGCACGTTGCACGAAGCCCTGGACGCGGTGCATCCGCAGGGGCCGCGGCCCGAGTGATCCAGGCGGCCGTAGCCTGATCCCGGCAAGGTATTGCTTCGATCCCGGCTTCTCGGCTATGATTCAATGATCATTGAATGATTGAATCATAAAATCATGACCGAAGACCAAACCGTCTCCTCGCTGGTAGCCCTGGCCCACACCCAGCGCCTGCGCATTTTTCGCGCCCTGGTCGTGGCCGGCCCCGAAGGGCTCGTGCCCAGCGTTCTGGCCGATCACCTGGGCGTGGCGCGCAATGCCTTGTCGTTTCACCTCAAGGAGTTGGCGCATGCCGGCCTGGTCACCGTCGAGCAACAGGGCCGCAACCTGATCTATCGCGCCGACTTCCCACGCATGAACGGCCTGTTGGGCTACCTGACCGAACACTGCTGCCAGGGCGGCCTGTGCGAGGTCGATACCGCCGCGAACGCCTGCCAAACCTGTTGAACGGGAGAATCCCCATGAAACGCTTTCACGTCCACCTTTACGTCGACGACCTGAACCGCAACATCGCTTTCTACTCCGGCCTGTTTGCCGCGCAGCCCGCGCGCGTCGAGGCCGACTATGCCAAATGGATGCTGGACGATCCTCCGGTCAACTTCGCCATTTCCGCGCGCGGACGCGAAGCCGGCCTGGACCACTTCGGCATCCAGGTCGACAACGATGCGGACCTGGCCGTGCTCAAGGCGCAAGCCCAGGCGGCCGACATGCCGATTCTGGACGAAGGCCAGGCAGCCTGCTGCTACGCCCGTAGCGACAAGCACTGGGTCACCGACCCTCAGGGCATCGCCTGGGAACACTTCCGCACGCTGGAGGGCATTCCGACCTTCAACGAATCCGGCCAGTCCGCCGCGGCCGCCTGCTGCACGCCCACACCCACGCCCGCTCCCGCCGCCTGCTGCACGCCCGCCGCGGCGAACAGCCCTCGCAAATCCTGCTGCTGAGGTTCGCCATGCCGGAAAAGGTCTACAACGCGCTGTTCATCTGCACGGGCAATTCGGCCCGCTCCATCCTGGCCGAAGGCCTGCTCAATGGCTTGGGCAAGGGCCTCTTCAAGGCCTGTTCCGCAGGCAGCCAGCCCAAGGGCGAGGTGCATCCCATGGCGCGGATCGCCCTGGAAAGGCTGGGCATGCCGGCAACCGGCTATCGCAGCAAGAGCTGGGGCGAGTTTGCCCGGCCCGGTGCGACGCAGTTCGATTTCATCTTCACCGTCTGCGACAACGCAGCCGGCGAGGTCTGCCCGGTCTGGCCCGGCAAGCCCATGTCCGCGCACTGGGGCGTGCCCGACCCGGCCGCCGTGCAAGGCAGCGACCAGGAGAAGTTGCGTGCATTCCAGGACGCGGCGCTCGTGCTCAAGCGCCGCATCGAGCTGCTCCTGTCGCTGCCGATGGAACGCCTGGACGCCATGTCCCTGCAGCACGAATTGCACGGCATCGGCAAGGCATGAGGTGACGGCATGAGCATTTTCGAGCGTTACCTGACGGTCTGGGTTTTCCTTTGCATCGTCGCCGGCGTCGCGCTGGGCCAGACCGCGCCTGGCGCTTTCCAGGCCATCGGCCATTTGCAGATCGCCCAGGTCAACCTGCCCGTGGGCCTGCTCATCTGGCTGATGATCATCCCCATGCTGGTCAAGGTGGACTTCGGCGCGCTGGGCCAGGTGCGCCGGCATTGGCGCGGCATCGGCGTCACGCTGTTCGTGAACTGGGCCGTCAAGCCTTTCTCGATGGCGGTCCTGGCCTGGCTGTTCGTGCGGCAGGTGTTCGCGCCATGGCTGCCCGCCGCGCAACTGGACAGCTACGTCGCAGGACTGATCCTGCTGGCCGCAGCGCCCTGCACGGCCATGGTGTTCGTCTGGAGCCGGCTCACCGGCGGCGATCCGCTCTTTACGCTGTCGCAGGTCGCATTGAACGACACCATCATGGTCTTCGCCTTCGCGCCCATCGTGGGCCTGCTGCTGGGCCTGTCGTCCATCACGGTGCCATGGGCCACGCTGCTCACGTCGGTGGCGCTTTACATCGTCATCCCGGTCGTTCTCGCCCAGCTATGGCGGCGGGCGCTGCTGCGGCGCGGCCAGACCGCCTTCGAGGCCGCGCTGGCGCGCGTCGGCCCGCTCTCGATCGCCGCCCTGCTGGTGACGCTGGTGCTGTTGTTCGCGTTCCAGGGGCAGGCCATCATCGGGCAGCCCCTGGTGATCGCCATGCTGGCCGTGCCCATCCTGATCCAGGTGCTGTTCAACTCGGCGCTGGCGTACTGGCTGAACCGGCGGCTTGGCGAACAGCACAATATCGCCTGCCCTTCGGCCCTGATCGGCGCGAGCAACTTCTTCGAACTGGCCGTGGCCGCCGCCATCAGCCTGTTCGGCTTTCAGTCCGGCGCCGCGCTCGCCACCGTGGTGGGCGTGCTGATAGAGGTGCCGGTGATGCTGCTGGTGGTGCGGGTGGTCAACGGCACCCGCGGCTGGTACACCTGCGGCCGTGCTGGCCCAGTCTGAGCGTGCAGCCATGAACACCAGGATCTATCACAACCCCGGATGCGGCACCTCGCGCAATGTGCTGGCCCTGCTGCGCGCGGCCGGCGCAGAACCCACCGTCATCGAATACCTTGCCGCGCCGCCCGATCGGCACACGCTCGAAACCCTGATCGCCGACGCCGGCCTGACCGTGCGCGAGGCGCTGCGCACCAAGGGCACACCGTACAAGGAACTGGGCCTGGACGATCCGGCGCTCACCGACGCGCAGCGCATCGATCACATGCTGCGCCATCCCATCCTGATCAACCGTCCTTTCGTCGTCACCGAGCGGGGCACAAGATTGTGCCGCCCCTCCGACCTGGTGCTCGATCTGCTGGCGCCCGATCTTGATGTCGACGTAAACAAGGAAGAGGGCTCGCCCTTCCTGCGCGACGAACGGATATCCTGCGACGATGCCGGCTTGGCCGCCGCATTGATGAACTCCGGCCTGCCCATGGACGATCTGGCCGAGGCCGGCCGGACGTTCTACGCCTACCGCACGCTTGCCGGACGCCGGGTCGGATACGGCGGCTTCGAGCGTCATGGACAGGACGTGCTGCTGCGATCGATCGTGGTGCCGTCCGCCGACAGGAACCTGGGCATAGGCCGCAACCTGCTGGCCTTGTTGCAGCGCCGCGCCTACGACCAGGGCGCGCGCCAGGCCTGGCTACTGACGCAGACGGCAGCGCCGTTTTTCGAACGGGCGGGTTTCAAGGCCGTGGACAGGGACCAGGCGCCGCCGGCCATTCTGGCGACCCGGCAAGCCCGGGACTTGTGTCCGGCCAGCGCCACGCAGATGACGCGCTCGATCTCGCTTTGAGCCGACAGGCGAGTGGGCAGGAAGCAACCCGCGCTATGCACCATTAGGGCCTGTTGACGCTGCCGCCTGGTGGCTGCGCGCGACCTCGAGCAGGAAGTCCCTCATCGCGGTCACGCGCTGGTTCTCGCGCAGATCGCGGTGATAGACCAGCCACAGGTCGCGTGCACAGACGAAGTCCACCCGGACCAGGGCGGGCATCCTGGCTCCGACCGATTCGGGCAGCACCACAAGGCCCAGGCCGGCCTCGCCGGCCGCGATCATCACGGGCATGCTGTTGGTGAGCAGGACTGCAGGCTTGCCCGCGAATACGCCGGCGACCCAGCGCGCCATGGGCACATGGGCCAGCGACTCGCCCCAGTTCACGTAAGGCAGGCTGCGCCAGTCGCGCTGTGACTGGACGTCGGCGGCGCCGACGTAGGCGGCAAACGCCATGGCCCCCGCATGCTGGGCAATGTATTCCCCCTCTTCCTCTCGCGCGGGCGGCGACATGCGCAACGCAATGTCCGCATCGCGGCGGGACAGATTCACGGTATTGACCCCGGTGACCAGCTCGACCTGCAACCCCGGATGGCCCTGCACGAATTCGGGCAGCCTGGGCACGATCCAGTGGCTGGCGATCGTTTCCGACGTGGCCACGCGCACGCTGCCCGACCAGGCGCCGGACTGGCCGGCGTCCTGTGAGCGGCGCGCGAACCCCAGCATCGCCTGCTCGACGGGCAGCGCCGCCGCCAACAGGGTCTCCCCATCGTTGGTCAGCGTGTAGCCGGTCTGCCGGCGCAGGAACAGCGCC
>DAIDKG010000111.1 GCA_027450125.1 Bordetella sp.
GCCATTTCGGCGGCGACCATGTCATAGCGCCCGGCCTGCAGGCCCGGAATCAGCGAACCGAAGCTGGCCGTCACCCATTTGATCCGCTTGACGCCCAGTTGTTTCATGATCTGCGTGGCCACATCCGGACCGGCGCCGCGCGCCTGCCCCTTCATGTCGATGTAGCCGTAGGGAATTTCATTTGCCACGGCGATGCGGACCTGGCCGCTCTTCTGGATCTGGGCCAGGGTGGTAGCGTGCGCCGCACCGCAGGCTGCCTGCAAGGTGATGGCGGCAGCGGCCAGCAGGCCTTGCAGGGCGGTTGAGCGAAATGTCTGTTTCATGGCTATTTCCTCGGATGCGGCAGGGCGGGCATTTCCTGGACAAGACGATCGCCATGCCATTTCTAGATAAAATATATCTGAGCAAATATTACCTCATAAAATTATTTCAACTCAAATTACTTGGTGTGGAAATAAAAAACCCCACTGCAGTGGGGTGATGTCGGTCGTGAGGGGAGGGAACATGGCGGCGCATGGGCCGCTGCGCGCTTTGCGGGCTGGCTGGGCAGGCGCCGCACGATTCTTCGGCGAAGACGGCGTGCCCGCCCTGGCGGCGCTGGGCGGGCCGGCAGGCGGATTCATCGGTACGCCTGTGTATGGCGGCTGCCGCAGCCGCGCCGGCAACAGCCCCGGGAGCCCAGGGCCCCGGGGGTAGGCGTCGTGTCTACGCCTGGCCGGCCGGAGTGGGCTCTTGCGGTTCTTGCGGCTCAGCGCCGTGCTCGTCGGCCGTTTCGTGCTTGTGCGTGGAGCCGAGGAACATATACATCGCCGGCACCACGAAGAGCGTGACGAGCGTGCCGATGCTCAGACCGGTGAAGATGACCAGGCCCATGTCGTGGCGGCCGGCTGCGCCGGCGCCGGAGGCCGTGACCAGAGGCACCACGCCCAGAACCATGGCCGCGGTCGTCATCAGGATGGGGCGCAGGCGCACCGATGCGGCTTCTTCGATGGCTTCGCGCTTGCTGCGTCCGGCGCGCTGCAGTTCGTTGGCGAACTGCACCATCAGGATGCCGTGCTTGGTGATCAGGCCCAGCAGCGTCACCAGGCCCACCTGTGTGTAGACGTTCAGGCTGGCGAAGCCGGTGGTGATGAAGGCCAGGGCGCCGAAGAGCGCAGGCGGCACCGAGAACAGGATGACGACCGGGTCGCGGTAGCTTTCGAACTGGAAGGCCAGGGCCAGGTAGACGATCAGGATGGAGAACAGCAGCAGGCCCAGGAAACCGCCCGACTCCTGGATGAACTGGCGCGACTCGCCGGAGTAGTCCGCCGTGTAGCCTGAGGGCGCCACTTTGTGCAGGATGGCCTGCAGCTTGGGCAGCAGTTCGCCTTGCGACAATCCGCTCACGCCGGAGATGGTGGCCGAGTTCAGCTGCTGGAAGTGGTTGATCGACTCCGGCTGCACCGAGGTCTCGATGTGTGCAATGGTGCGCACCTGGATCATCGCGCCGGACGGCGTGCGGATGTAGTAATCCAGCACCTGGTTCGGGTTGAGGCGGTCGACCTGCAGCACCTGCGGGATGACCCTGTACGAGCGGCCCGCGGTCGAGAAGTAGTTGACGTAGTTGCCGCCCAGCGCGGCTGACAGCGCTGCGCCGACATCAGCCTCGGTCATGCCCAGCGCGGCGATCTTGTCGCGGTCGACCACCAGCTTGGCCTGCGGCTTGTCCAGGCGCAGATCGAGGTCGGAATAATAGAAGAGCCGCTCTTTCTGGGCTTCCTGCAGTACGGCATGGGCGACGTCGTTGAGGTTCTCGATAGGTTCGGTGGTGGTGATGACGAACTGCACCGGCAGGCCCTGCGAGCCTGGCAGCGAGGGCAGCGGGAAGGCGGCGATCTGCGCTCCCGCGATGTTGTTCCACTTCTGCTGCAGGTCCATGATCAACTGGGCCTGGGAGCGGCTGCGCTGGTCCCACGGCTTGAGCAGCACGCCGCCCAGCCCCTGGTTGGACACCGGGAAGCCCGTCAGCTGGAACATCTGCGCGTATTCGGGCTCCTTGCTGGCGATCTTGTATGCCTGGTCGGCCAGCATGTCCATCTGCTGCGGCGCCGCGGTGGGCGCGCCCTTGAGCTGCATGAACACCAGTCCCTGGTCCTCGGTGGGCGCCAGCTCGCTCTTGGCCGTCATGCCGCACAGGCCGGCCAGCACGAAGAGAATGAGTCCGAAGGCCACCAGCACCGGCCAGGCGCTGAGCGCGCCATCGAGCACGCGGTGGTAGCGCGAGCGCAGCCAGTCGAAAGCCTGGTCGAGCTTGCGCGCGAAGCGTCCTTCTTCCTGGCCGGTCTTGAACAGGCGCGAGGTCATCATCGGCGACAGGGTCAGGGCAATTACCGCCGACACCGTCACCGCGCCCGCCAGCGAGAAGCAGAACTCCTTGAAGAGCGCGCCGGTCAGGCCACTGCGCAGGCCGATGGGAACGTACGCGGCGATGAGCACGACCGTCATGGCCAGGATGGGGCCGCCCAGCTCGCGCGCCGCGATCAGCGCGGCCTCTAACACGCTCTTGCCTTCTTCCTTGATGTGCCGGTCGACGTTCTCGACCACGATGATGGCGTCGTCCACCACCAGGCCGATGGCCAGCACCAGCGCCAGCAGCGTCAGCAGGTTGATGGAGTAGCCCAGCAGGAACATGATGAAGAAGGTTCCGACGAGCGAGAGCGGTATGGCCACCAGGGGCACGATCACCGCGCGCAAGGAACCCAGGAAGAGATAGATGACCACAGTGACGATGAGCATGGCTTCGCCCAGCGTCTTGACGACTTCGTCGATCGAGGTGTTGATGAAGTCGGTCGAGTCGTAGACGATCTTGCCGGTCACGCCCGAGGGCAGCTGCGATTGCAAGTCGGGGAAGGCCTTGCGCACTTCGCTGGCGACGGTGAGGATGTTGGCGCTGGGCGCCACCTTGATGCCGATGAACACCGAGCGCTTGCCCGAGAAGGCCACGCTGGTGCCGTAGTCTTCCGCGCCCAGGGTGACGGTGGCCACGTCCTGCAGGCGCACCAGGTCGTCGCCGGTTTGCTTGACCACGAGCTGCTTGAACTCGTCGACGCTGTGCAGGTCGGTGCCGGCGGCCAGGTCCACCGTGACCATCTGCCCCTTGGTCGCCCCGACCGCGGACAGGTAGTTGTTGTTGGCCAGGGCGGTATAGACGTCCTGCGCCGTCACATTGTGCGCGGCCAGCTTGGCCGGATCCAGCCAGGCGCGCATGGCGAACTGGCGGCCGCCCAGGATCTCCGCGGTCTGCACGCCATCGAGCGAGTCGAGCTTGGGCTTGACCACGCGCAGCAGGTAGTCGGTGATGTTGTTGGTGGGCAGCACGTCGCTGTAGAAGCCCAGGTACATGGCGTCGGTGGTCTGGCCCACCGCGACCGACAGCACGGGCTGCTGGGCCTGTGCCGGCAACTGGTTCTTGACCGAGTTGATCTGCGTGTTGATCTCGGTCAGCGCCTTGCTCGAGTCATAGTTCAGCCTCAGGGTGGCCGTGATGGTCGATGTGCCGGTGACGCTGGACGAGGACAGGTAGTCGATGCCCTGCGCCTGCGCGATCGCCGCTTCGAGCGGCTGCGTAATGAAACCGGCTACGGTGGCGGCATCGGCGCCGTAGTAGCTGGTCGTGATGGTGACCACCGTGTTCTCGGTGTGCGGCCACTGGTTGACGGGCAGGTTGAAAATGGACCGCAGCCCCAGTATCAGGATCAGCGCCGAGATGACGACGGCCCAGACCGGCCGCCTGATGAAAGTATCGGTTAGCTTCATGGCTGGACCTTAGTGTTCCTGCGGCGTGGGCGCCGGATTGTCCAGCGGGGCGGCGCTGTTGTCGATGCGCACGGCCGAACCGTTCTTGAGTTTCATCTGGCCGCTGGTGACGACCATGTCGCCTTCCTTCACGCCGGACAGGATGGCGACCTGGTCGCCTCGGGTCGGACCCGTCTTGACGAAGGTCTGCTGCGCCACGAGCGTTTGCGCGCCGTGCGCGTCCTTCTTCTGGACCGCCAGGTATACCGTGGTGCCGTAGGGGTTGTAGGTGACGGCGGTCTGCGGCAGCGTGAGGTAGCGCTGCATGGAGCCGGAGGTGACCGCGGCGCGGGCGAACATGCCCGGCACCAGCTTTTCCTGGGGGTTGGCGATGGTGGCTTCGACCGTCGCGTTGCGCGTGGTCGCATCGACCTTGGAGTCGATAGCCGTCACCTTGCCGTGAAAGGTCTGGCCGTCCAGCCCGGACGCGTTGACCGAGACGGCCTGGCCGGGCTCGATCGCGGTGAGCTGCTCCTGGGGCACGCTGAAGTCGACGTAGATGGGGTTGAACGTCTGCAGCGAGGCGATCTTGTCGCCGGGGTTGAGGTACTGGCCGGGATTGACGCTGGTGATGCCGATGCGTCCGGCGAAAGGCGCGCGTATGGTCTTCTTGGCGACCAGGGCGCGTTGCTGCTCCGCCGCAGCCTGCTTGGCCTTCCAGTCGGCCTCGTCGGCATCGACCTGGGCCTGCGAAACGGCCTTGATCGCCAGTTGGGCCCGGTCGCGCTTGAGCACGATCGCGGCCAGGCTGGCGGTGGCCTCGAGCGAATGCAGTTGCGCGATGTCGGCATCGGCGTTGAGTTGCACCAGCACGGCGCCGTTGGCCACGTGCTGGCCCGGCTTGAAGTCGATGCTGCGAACGATGCCGCCGACTTCCGTGGTGACGTCGACGCCGCGCACGGCCTTCATGGAACCCACCGCCGAAATGGTGGGCTGCCAGTCGGAGTATTGCGCTTTGAGCGCCGAGACGACCACCGGGGGCTGCGGCAGCTTGGACTGTGCGATCAGCTTGGATATCTGCAGGAATTTCGTCCCGGCGATGACGAGGACGAGAAGCACCACCACCAGGATCATCAGGGCGATGGGACGCCCCAGCCGGCGCTTGCGCGGGCCACCCTGAAGCGGGCCGCCGGATTGAAGGGCATTGTTGTGTGCAACGGAGCGGGTCTGGACGTCGGCCATGAGCCTTCTCACTGGTTCGGTTGTTCGGAGTGATCCGACGAGGGGATCATGGAAGAGATGAGCGGCAAGCCGATGCTGAGCGGCTGGCCATGGCTGGCGGGAGACACGTCGCTGCGGTTCCACCAGCCGCCTCCCAGCGCCTGGAACAGCGCGGCGGTATCGCTATAGCGCGCCGCTTGTGCCTTCACGCGCGCCAGCACGGCGTTCTGGTAGGTCTGCTGCGCCGAAAGCAGGCTCGGATAGCTCACCGCTCCGAGCTTGTATTGCCCCTGCGCCAGGTCCAGGCTGTCCTGCGCGGCGCGTTCTGCGTCGCTTTGCTGCTTGAGCGCGTCGGCATCGCTTTCCAGGGCGCGCAGCGCATTGGACACGTCCTGGAAGGCGCCGATCACCGTGCCTCGGTACTGGTCGGCCGAAGCGTCGAATGCCGCCACGGCGGCGCGCTTCTTGTGCTCCAGCGCGCCTGCGTCGAAGATGGTCTGCGCGACCGAGCCGGCGATGCTCCACAGCCCGGTTCCCGGCGTGAACAGCTTGCTCAGGTTGCTGGCGCTCGAGCCGATCGAGCCGGTGATGCTGAATTGCGGCAGCTGGTTGGCAATGGCCACGCCGATCTGGGCGCTGGCCTGGTGCAGTTGAGCCTCGGCGGCGCG
>DAIDKG010000112.1 GCA_027450125.1 Bordetella sp.
GATTACTACTGCATGGACGGGACCATTCCGCGCCGTCACCTGGCGCGGGTGCTGACCGCCATCGAACAGATGGAAGACGACTACGGCCTGCGCTGCGCCAACGTGTTTCATGCGGGGGACGGCAATCTGCATCCCTTGATCATGTTCGACTCGAACAAGCCCGAGGAGGTCGAGCGCGCCGACAAGTTCGGCGCCGCCATTCTCGAATTGTGCGTGCAGGTGGGGGGCACCGTGACCGGAGAGCACGGGGTGGGCATGGAGAAGATAAATCAGATGTGTGTGCAATTCACGCGGGACGAGCTCGATACGTTCGCCGCGGTCAAGAAGGCTTTCGATCCGCCCATGCTGCTCAATCCTGAGAAGGTCATACCGACGCTGGCGCGTTGCGCCGAATACGGCAAGATGCACGTGCACGGCGGTGAAATGATGTTTCCCGACCTCAGCCGCTTCTAAAGCCTGTCGACATCTAGGGAGCGGCATGGAATTCGTACTATCCGAGCTGGCCGAGCAGGTCCTGACGGCGCGTGCCGCCAAGAAATCCCTGTTCATCGGCGGCGGCGGAACCAAGGCCTTCTACGGCAATCACCGAGCGCTATTGCCGCAGGACGAGCACTATCAGCTCGATATGACCGTCTATCGCGGCATTGTCAACTATCACCCGTCCGAACTGGTGGTGACGGCCCGCGCCGGCACGCCGCTGTCCGAACTCGAATCCGAGCTGGAACGCAGCGGGCAGATGCTGGCTTTCGAGCCGCCGCATTTCGGTGACGCCGCGACAGTGGGCGGTTGCGTGGCGGCAGGCCTGGCTGGCCCGCGCCGCATGGCCGCAGGCGGCGTACGCGACTTTGTTCTGGGTGTGCGCATGCTGGATGCGCAGGGCAATCTGACGTCCTTCGGCGGCGAGGTCATGAAAAATGTGGCTGGCTACGATGTGTCGCGCCTGATGGCCGGCTCCCTGGGTATCTTCGGCGCGCTGCTGGAGGTCTCGCTCAAAGTGTTGCCGCGTCCGCTGGAGGAGTCCACGCGCGTGCTCGATACGACCCAGGATCAGGCCTTGAAGCTCTTCACGGACTGGCGCAGTCAGCCGCTGCCGATCTCGGCATCGGCCTGGGTGCCGGACGATGCTGCCTCCGGGCGGGGGCGGCTGGCCGTGCGCCTTTCCGGCGCTCCGCCCGCAGTGCGGGCTGCCGTGGCCCGCATCGGCGGTGACGAGCTTGGCGATTCTCAGGCCTGGTGGCGCGGCCTGCGTGAACAGACCCATGCTTTTTTCGATCGTGAACTGCCCTTGTGGCGCGTGGCCCTGCCGCCGGCGACGCCCGCCATGAACGTCGGGCCGATGCTGCTGGAATGGGGCGGAGGGCAGCGCTGGTTCAGCGGCTCGACCGATGCCAAGGCGCTGCGCGCGGCGGCAGAGCGCGCGGGCGGACACGCCACCCTCTTTCGCGCAGCCGGGTGGGCCGAGCCCGAAGGCGGCGTTTTTCATCCCCTGCCGCCGGGCGTGGCCACGATCACGCGGCGGCTCAAGCAGGAACTCGATCCTTCAGGCCTGTTCAACCCGGGCCGGCTGTATCCGGAGCTGTAAATGCAGACCCATCTGGCTTCCTGGGCGCAAGACACTGAACTGGGCAAGGAGGCGGACGCCATCCTGCGTCGCTGTGTGCACTGCGGTTTCTGTTCGGCCACATGCCCGACCTATCAGGTCCTGGGCGATGAGCTGGATAGTCCGCGCGGACGTATCTACCTGATCAAGCAGGTGTTCGAAGGAGGCGAGCCCACGGCGGCTACGCAGCGGCACCTGGATCGCTGCCTGACCTGCCGCAATTGCGAGACGACCTGTCCTTCCGGTGTGCAATATGGCCATCTGGTCGATATCGGCCGCAAGGTGGTTGCCGAACGCGTGCCCAGGTCCTTGGGGCAGCGGTTGCAGCGGTTCATGCTGCGCAAAGGCCTGAACTCGCCGTGGTTTGCGCCGGCCATGCGGCTGGGGCAATCGTTGCGCGGTCTGTTGCCGCCGGCGATACGGCGCAAGGTGCCGGTTCGGCGCGCTGCCGGCGCGTTGCCCGACGTGTCGCGCCATGAGCGGCAGGTGTTGATGCTGGCTGGCTGCGTGCAGCCGGCCATGATGCCTGCGATAGATGCGGCCACCATCCGCGTGCTGGATGCGATCGGAATCGGCGCGCGCGTGGCGCCGGGCGGCGGTTGTTGCGGCGCGATCAATTTCCACCTGGATGCGCAGGACGAGGCTCTGGCACAGATGCGCGCCAATGTCGACGCATGGTGGCCGCTGGTCGAGCGCGGCCAGGTCGAAGCCATCGTGATGAACGCCTCGGGTTGCGGCGCGATGGTCAAGGAGTACGCGCATCATCTGCGCGCAGACCCGGCCTATGCCGAGCGCGCGGCGCGCATCGTGGCGCTGGTCAAGGATGTGGCCGAGATCGTGGCGCCGGAGGCCGGTCGGTTGAAAGGACGCATGCGTGCCTGGGAGGCGCGCACCGCGTTTCATCCGCCATGCACTCTGCAGCACTGGCAGGGGTTGCGGCCCCTGAGCGAGAAGCTGCTGGACGATCTGGGATTCGCGCTGCAGCCCTTTGCCGAAACGCATCTGTGCTGCGGTTCGGCGGGGGCGTATTCAGTGCTCGAGCCCGACTTGTCGCTGTCTTTGCGCAACCGCAAGCTTTCGAATCTCGATGAGGCCCGGCCCGACGTGATTGTGTCGTCCAATATGGGCTGCATCGGGCACCTGCAGAGCGGTACACAGGTGCCGGTGCGCCACTGGATCGAGGTCGTGGACGAGCGGCTGCTTGGGGCTTGAATCAATCCCGACGGGGCGACGCGCCTATTGCGGCGCAAGGATTTTTCCGGGATTGAGCAGGTCGAGCGGATCGAGCGCCTGCTTGAGCGCCCGCATGGCCGCCAGTTCCGCGGGTGTGCGGCTGGCGGGCAGGTAGGGTCGCTTGATGGTGCCGATACCGTGTTCGGCCGAGATGCTGCCGCCCGCTTCCGACACCAGCGTGTAGATCAGGTCGTCGACCAGGTGCTCGGCTTGTGCGCGGCTGGCGGCCGGGATGTGGCGGGCATCGACGCTGATGTGCAGATTGCCGTCGCCGATATGGCCGAAGCGCAGCATCGCAGGCTGCGGCAGTCCGGGCCAGCGCTTGCTCATTTCGTCAGCGCAGGCCTGGGCGACTTCGCCGATCCTGGGCAGGGGCAGGCTGACGTCAAAATTGATCGGATCCATGCGGGTCGGAAATTCGGCCGGAGCCTCGCGCACGCGCCACAGCGCCGCCGATTGGGCTTCGGACTGCGCCACCACGGCATCGGACAGCTCGCCGGCCTCCATGGCCAGTTCCAGGCTTTGCTGCAACTGTTCGGCCAGCACGGCGGCATCGTTGCCGACGACGGCGATCAGCGCATAGAACGGATGCCTGTCGGCCATGGCCGAGCGGGCCTGCATCCATTGCAGGGAGGTGTCGTAGAAATCGTCCCACATCAGTTCGAACGAGGCCAGTGCGCCGGGGAAACTCTGCTGCAGGCGGCCCAATACGTCCAGCGCAGCTTCGTAGCGGGGCAGTCCCAGCAGCGCTGTGGCGCGGCTGCGCGGCGCAGGGCGCAGGCGCAGCAGAGCGCGGGTGACGATGCCCAGTGTGCCCTCCGACCCGATGAACCACTGTTTGAGGTCGTAGCCGGTGTTGTTCTTGAGCATGGGGCGCAGCATGGGCAGCACAGTACCGTCTGCCAGCACCACCTCCAGGCCCAGCACCTGTTCGCGCATCATGCCGTACAGCAGGACTTCCATGCCGCCGGCGTTGGTGCTGATGTTGCCGCCGATCTGGCAGGAGCCGCGCGCGCCCAGATCCACGCCGAACAGCATGCCGACATCGCGCGCAGCGTCCTGTACGGATTGCAAGGTCGCGCCGGCCTGCGCCTGCAGCGTCGCACCGGATGCGTCGACGGACTCGATGGCAGTCATGCGCGCCAGCGACAGGGCGACCGTATCGGCTGCCGGGATGGCGCCGCCGGCCATGCCGGTCAGGCCGCCCTGGGGCGTCACGGCAACTCGGTGCGCGTGGCAAAGGCGCATGACTTGCGAGACTTCTTCGGTGCTGGCCGGCAGCAGCAAGGCCAGCGGCCGCGTGGGCGTATGGCCGCTCCAGTCCGTGTAGTGGGCCGGCGGAATGTCCTGGCCGGTGCGCAGGCCCTTGTCGCCCAGAACGGCGCGCAGCGCTTGGATGAGTGCCGCGCTCATGCGGCCTTGCTCCGCAGAAAGCGCAGCATGGCTTCGAGCATGCGCCGCAAATGCGGCTGGATCCCGGCGGCGACCTGCGGCAGGTAATCGAAAGGCAGGGCTTCCTGCATATAGGTGCTCTGGCACATCTCCAGTTGGATGGCGTGTACGTTGTCTTGCGGCCGGCCGTAATGGCGTGTGATGTAGCCGCCGGTATAGCGGCCGTTGAGCACCCAGGTATAGCTCGTGGCTTGCGCGGCGACGGCGGTGATGGCTTGCGTCATGGCGTCGTCGCAGGTGGCGCCCTTGTTGGTGCCGAAGTTCAGGTCGGGCAGTTTGCCCTCGAAGAATTGCGGCAGCACCGAGCGTATCGAATGGGCGTCCCACAAGCCGGCCACGCCGTGCTCGGCGCGGATGCGCTTGAGCTCTGCTTCAAGTTTGGCGTGATAGGGGCGCCATACAGCCTCACGGCGCTCGGCGATCTCGGCGTCGTCGGGTTCGTCGGCCTGGGCTCGGTAGACCGTCGTGGCGTCGAAAGTGTTGGTCGGGCATAGGCCCGTGGTGGCCTGGCCCGGATAGAGGCTGGCGCCGTCCGGCGGACGGTTCAAGTCGATGACGTAGCGCGAGTGCGTTGCCACCAGGATCGAGGCGCCCAGTTCGCGCGCGAAATCGTAGAGCCGGTCCAGGTGCCAGTCGGTGTCGGGCACGCGGCGCGCATCGTCGGACAGCTGTGCGGCGATGGCCGGCGGAACGTAGGTCCCGGCATGCGGCATGGACAGCAGCAGCGGCGCGCTGCCCTGTTGGAAATGGAAGGCGGGGCGGTCTGTAATGGGCATGATGAAGGGCGCCAAGTAGGAAGTTGGGCGGGCGCGATGGCGCCGGCGTATGCCTTATGAGCGCATGACCCTCGCGCGCGCTTGGGCGAACGCGGCGGCGGCCTGCTCGTGCAAAACATGTCGGCCGCGCACGATGCGCTCGGCGC
>DAIDKG010000113.1 GCA_027450125.1 Bordetella sp.
TGGCCAGCAGCGCGGCCAGCCGCGCCCAGCCGCGCGCGCGGCCGGCGATGGGGTCCTCGGTGCGCCAGGCCAGCATGACCGCGCCGTGCATGACCAGCAAGGCCACGCTCAGCACGCCCGACAACAGCGCGAAAGGCGTGAAGAGCTGATAGAACATGCCGGTGTATACCGGCCGCATGGTGTCAGGGTCCAGGCCGTGCGGCACGCCCAGAATGACGTTGCCCATGGCCACGCCGCACACCAGCGCGATCACCACGCCCGAAAAGCACAGCACGCCGTCCCAGGTGTTGCGCCAGGCGGTACCCTCGAACTTGCTGCGGTACTTGAACCCCACGGGGCGCAGGATCAGCGCCAGCAGAATCAGCATCATGGCCAGGTAGAAGCCCGAGAACGAGGCCGCGTACAGCATGGGCCAGGCGGCAAAGATGGCGCCGCCCGCCGTGATCAGCCATACCTGGTTGCCTTCCCATACGGGGCCCACCACATTGATGACCACGCGCCGCTCGGCATCGGTCTTGCCCACCAGCGGCAGCAGCGCCGCGACGCCGGCGTCGAAGCCGTCCATGACCGCGAAGCCGATCAGCAGGGCGCCCAGGAGCACCCACCAGATGACACGCAGCGTGGCATAGTCCAGGGGAATCAGGTTTTCCATCTTCTATCTCCCTTTGCTCAGGCTTCCAGCGCCGCGTTGACGGCACCCAGGTCCTTGCCGGCCAGGGGCAGCGTGCCGCCCTTGGGACCTGTCTTGATGGCATGCAGCATGACCTTGACGCCGACGATGAACAGCACGGTGTAGAGCACGACGAAGATGCTAAGCGTGCTGGCCACATCGAGCAGCGACAGGCCGGAGGCCGCGTAATAGGTCGGCAACACGCCCTCGATGACCCAGGGCTGGCGGCCGGCCTCGGCCACGAACCAGCCCGACTCGATCGCGATCCAGGGCAGCGGCAGGCTCCACAGCGCGATCTTGAGCAGGAGCGGGCTGTGCGCCAGCTTGTCCTTGGACGCCAGCCAGAATCCCACGGCGAAGAACAGGATCAGGTAGATGCCCACGCCCACCATGAGGCGGAACACGAAGAACAGCGGCATCACCGACGGCACGGTATCCCATGCCGCCTGCGCGATCTGCGCATCGGTGGCCTTGGACACATCGGGCTGGTAGCGCTTGACCAGCAGGCCGTAGCCCAGGTCCTTCCAGTTGCCCGCGAACGCCTTGCGCGCCTGCTCGTCCTTGGGATCGGCGCGAATGCGCTGCAGATCCTCATAGGCCGTGATCCCCGAGCGGATTCGCACTTCGGCGCGCTTGACCAGGTCGTTGATGCCCAGCAGCGGCTGGGTCAGCGAACGCGTGCCGATCAGGCCCATCACGTAGGGGATGTGGATGGCGAAGTCGTTCTTGTGCTTGGCCTGGTCGGGCCAGGCCAGCAGGTTGAAGCTGGCCGGAGCCGGCTCTGTCTCCCACATCGACTCCATGGCGGCGATCTTCATTTGCTGGTGCTCGCCGGTGAGATAGCCGCTCTCGTCGCCCAGCACCACCACCGACAGCGAGGCCGCCAGGCCGAAGCTGGCCGCGACCACCATGGAACGCTTGGCCAGCTCGATGTGCCGCCCCTTGAGCAGGAACCAGGCGCTGATCGACATGATGAACATGGCGCCCAGCACATAGCCTGCGCTGACCGTATGCACGAATTTGGCCTGCGCCACCGGATTGAACAGCACGGCGGCGAAATCGGTCATTTCCATGCGCATGGTGTCGGGGTTGAACACCGCGCCGACCGGGTTCTGCATCCAGCCGTTGGCGATCAGGATCCACAGCGCCGACAGATTGGTGCCCAGGGCCGTGAGCCAGGTCACCGTCAGATGGCCCACCTTGCTCAGCCGGTTCCAGCCGAAGAAGAACAGGCCGACGAACGTGGCTTCCAGGAAGAACGCGGACAGGCCTTCGAGCGCGAGCGGCGCGCCGAAGATGTCGCCCACGTAGTGGCTGTAGTAGGACCAGTTCATGCCGAACTGGAATTCCATGACCACGCCGGTCGCCACGCCCAGGGCGAAGTTGATGCCAAAGAGCGTGCCCCAGAACATCGTCATGCGCTTCCAGATGGGCTTGCCCGTCATGACATACACGCTCTCCATGATGGCCAGCAGGAAGGACAGGCCCAGCGTGAGGGGAACAAAAAGAAAATGATAGAGCGCGGTCGCGGCGAACTGCAGCCGGGACAGGGTGACAACATCGATGTCGATCATGCGAGTCTCCTAGAACTCCTTGAAGACGAAACGCCTGCATCCGGTTATTCGCGGACGCGCAGCCTCCCGGCAAACTGCAGTACTTTCTGCACGCGCGAGCCCAGTTTCATCAGACGCCGCAGCGTCTCGGGGGGCAGGCGTTGCACCTCATCGAACCAGCCGGTGGACAGCTCGATGAGTTCCAGCATTTCTCGCATGCGCTGCTGGGCGTAGACCTCGGATTCGCCCGCGGGCGGCTCCATCAAAGTATCGCGCAACAGCGTCATGGTGGGATCGATTTCGCGCTTGCGCTTTTCCTCGGCCAGAACGCGGAATATCTCCCATACATCTCCGGGGGTCTCGAAGTAATCCCGCCGGTCACCCACGCGGCGCGCCGTCTTGACCAGCCGCCACGATTGCAATTCCTTCAGGCTCATGCTGACGTTGGAGCGCGACACGGCCAGCGTCTCGGCGATATCGTCGGCGCACAGCGCCTGGGGCGCCAGGAACAACAGCGCGTAGATCTGCCCCACCGTGCGATTCACGCCCCAGCGGCTGCCCATTTCGCCGAAATGCACGATGAAACGCTCGGCCTGCGGGGTTATCGTCATTTGTTACAGTACTTTCAATAATTTCTGAAATTATAGAACCCAAAGCAACAAGGCGCAACGGCATTAAACGCCATATCGATGGCAGTGTTATTGACCTATGACAAAGAAAGTCAAAATGCGCCATATCCTCCCGAGCCGGTAAGGACTGCCGTAACCGGGGGCGGGAGCGGGACCCGACCGCATCCGACGGTCGACCGCGTCTGGCCGACCGCATCCAACCTAGCGGCTCTCGCCGAGCGGCGCTAGAGGAGCGCCATCAGCCGTGCGCCACTAGCCGTGCGCCACGACCCGCACCGCCGAGGACACGCGCAGCGCCTTGGCGCGGGCCTGCTCCACGTCCGCTGCCGTCGCCAGGCCCACGCCCATGCGCCGCTTGACGAAGGATTCGGGCTTGCCGAAGAGGCGGATATCCGTGCCCGGCTCGGCCAGTGCCCGGGCCACGTCGTGGAAGCTCACGCCTCGCCCGTCGACGCCGCCGTAGATGACGCTGGAGGCGCCCGGCTCGCGCAGCGACGTGTCTACCGGCAGGCCCAGCAAGGCGCGGGCGTGCAGCTCGAATTCGTTCTGGACCTGGCTGATCAGGGTGACCATGCCGGTGTCGTGCGGGCGCGGACTGACCTCGGAGAACCAGACCTGATCGCCCGCCACGAAAAGCTCCACGCCGAACAGGCCCAGGCCGCCCAGCTGTGCGGTGACGGCCAGCGCGATCTCGCGCGAGCGCGCCAGGGCAGCCGGCGCCATGGGCTGCGGCTGCCAGCTCTCGACGTAGTCGCCGTCTACCTGCCGGTGGCCTATGGGTTCGCAGAAGCGGGTTTCGATCTGCCCGGACGCCCCGCGGGCGCGCACCGTGAGCAGCGTGATCTCGTATTCGAAATCGATGAATCCCTCGACGATGGCGCGCCCGCCTCCCACCCTGCCGCCCTCCTGGGCGTAGCGCCAGGCCGCGGCGATGCCGGCTTCGTCGCGGATCACCGACTGGCCCTTGCCCGAGGAGGACATGACCGGCTTGATGACGCAGGGAAAGCCGATGCCGCCCGCGATGGCCGCGCGCAGCTCGGGCTCGCTGTCGACGAACTTGTAGGGCGAGGTGGGCAGGCCCAGGGTTTCGGCCGCGAGCCGGCGTATGCCTTCACGGTTCATGGTGAGCTGGGCGGCCCGGGCCGTGGGCGTGACGCGAACCAGGCCCTGCGCCTCGAGCTCGACCAGCAGGTCGGTGGCAATGGCCTCGATCTCGGGCACGATGACGTGCGGCCGCTCGGCCTCGATGATCCGGCGCAGGGCCTGGGCGTCGGTCATGGGCACCACGTGGGCGCGGTGCGCGACCTGGTGCCCCGGCGCGTCGGCATAGCGGTCCACCGCGATGACCTCCACTCCCAGGCGCTGCAGGGCAATGATCACCTCCTTGCCCAGCTCGCCCGAACCCAGCAGCATGACTCGGATGGCGGAAGGGGACAGCGGGGTGCCGAGCACCGGGGCGGGGAAGTCGGTCATGAACGGAAATCGGGGAAAAGACGGCAGAAGAAACCGGATGAAACGGGCGTGGAAATCCGCGCCAGGATGCCATAGCCCCCGGCGGGCGGCAACCGCGGGCGGAAAATCCTTGCGGTACGATTAAAATCTCCCGATGCCCGATCAATTCTCCCCCGACCAGGCCCTCGCTTCGGCCCGCCGCACGCTGCAGACCGAGGCCCAGGGGCTGCAGGATCTCTCCGCCCGCCTGGACGGCAGTTTCGGCGCCGCCGTGCGCCTGCTGCTGGAATGCCGCGGCCGCGTGGTCGTCAGCGGCCTGGGCAAGACCGGCCACATCGCCCGCAAGATCGCCGCGACCCTGGCTTCCACCGGCACGCCGGCCTTTTTCGTGCATGCCGCCGAAGCAGTGCATGGCGACCTGGGCATGATCACCGCCGGCGATGTGCTGACCGCCCTGTCCTACTCCGGCACGGGCGCCGAACTGCTCACCATCGTGCCCGTGGTGCGCCGCATGGGCGCGCGCCTCATCTCAATTACCGGCAACCCCGCGTCCGACCTGGCCCGGCTGGCCGACGTTCACCTGGACGCCAGCGTCGCCCAGGAAGCCTGCCCCCTCAGCCTGGCCCCCACGGCCAGCACCACCGCCTCACTGGCGCTGGGCGACGCCCTGGCAGTGGCCTGCATGGAGGCGCGCGGCTTCGGCAAGGAAGACTTCGCCCGCTCTCACCCTGGCGGCGCGCTGGGCAGACGCCTGCTGACCCACGTGCGCGACGTCATGCGCCAAGGCCAGGACCTGCCTACCGTGCAGGAAAATGCGCCGCTGTTTCGCGCGCTCGAAGAAATCTCCGCCAAGCGCATGGGCATGACCGCCGTGGTCGACGCGGCCCACCGCCCGGTCGGCATCTTCACCGACGGCGACCTGCGCCGCCTGATCGAACGCCAGGGCGACGTACGCGGCCTGGCGGTCGCCGCCGGCATGTCGCGCAACCCCCGCTCCATCGGCCCCGACGCGCTGGCCGCCGAGGCCGCGCAAATCATGGACACCCTCAGGCTGAACCAGATGCTGGTCGTCGATGCGCAGGGCGTGCTGCTGGGCGCGCTGCACATCCACGATCTCATGGCAGCCAAGGTGGTCTGATCCGACAGGCCCAACCCATGCCCGATTCCTACATGGATTCCCCCATCAAACTCGTCCACCCTGCCGAAGCGCTGGTGCTGGCCCGCGTGGCACCCGTCGTGCGCGAGCGCGCCGCCGCGGTGCGCCTGATGGTTTTCGACGTCGACGGCGTGCTCACCGACGGCAGCCTTTACTACGGCGACACCGGCGAGACGCTCAAGCGCTTCCATGTCCTGGACGGCCACGGCCTGAAGCTGCTGACCCAAAGCGGCGTGAAAGTGGCGCTGGTCACGGGCCGCTCCAGCCTCATCGTCTCCCGTCGCGCCGCCGAACTGGGCATCGCCGATGTGCGGCAGGATGTACGCGACAAGAGCGCGGTCCTGACCGAACTGGCGCAGCGCCACGGCATCCCCCTCAACGAAACCGGCTTCATGGGCGATGACCTCATCGACCTTCCCGCCATGCAGCGCGCCGGCTTCGCCGCCAGCGTGCCCAATGCGCCCGACTACGTCGCGCAATCAGCGCACTGGGTGGCTTCGCGCCAGGGCGGCAACGGCGCGGCGCGCGAGTGCTGCGACCTGCTGCTTGCCGCGCGCGGCCGGCTGGGAGCCTACCTGATGGCGCAGCCGCTGTTCGGTGACGGTGTCATCCAGTAGAACCGCCATGAAAGAACGCTTCCCCGCCCTGATGGCGCTGGTACTGCTGATCATCCTGGTGCTGAGCACCTGGTGGGCGGCCAATTTTGCGCAAAATGCCATCCAGACCGATCCGCCGCGGCGCATGACGCACGAGATGGATTCCTGGTCGAAGAACTTCGTCATGCTGCGCACCGACGCCGCCGGCAAGCCCATCAACCGGCTCGAGGGCGACTACGGCCGGCATTTCCCCGACGACGACTCCTACCACGTGACCAATCCGCGCGCGATAGGCCAGCAGGCCGGCGATCCCGTCACGATCGGCACGGCCAAGAAGGCCATACTGGACGACCACAACAATCGCATCACCATGATCGGCGACGCGCACGTGCATCGGCAGGCAGGCCCCAAGAGCAGCGCGATGGATGCCTACAGCCAGAAATTCGTCATCCTGCCCAACGACGACGTGGTCTACACCGACCTGCCCGCCCATGTGGTCAGGGGCCAGTCCACCATGGACGGCGTCGGCATGCGCTACAACAACAAGACCCAGCAGCTGGAGGTGTACTCGGCCAGCAACGTCAACCTGGCTCCCGCCGACACCAACAAGGCCACCGCCCGACCGGCTAGCAACGATCCGGCCGGCGGCGGTGCCAACACCCCCTCCGAGAAGAAATGACCCATCCGACCGCTTATCTCTTCGCCCTCATGCTGGCCATCACCGCCGTGGGCGCCCAGGCTCAAGGCCAACCGGCCGCGCCTGCGCCGGCGCCGGCGCAGGCTTCGAGCCAGGGCGCCAGCTCCGCCGACCAGCCCAGCACCCAGGTCACTTCCGACACCCTGCATTACGACGACGCCAACCGCCGCAGCACGTTCACCGGCAATGTCGTCGCCACGCGCGGTTCGCTCAACATCTACGCTGACAAGCTGGTCGTCAGCGAGGACAAGGACGGCAACCAGTTCGGCACCGCCACGGCCAACAAAGGCAAGGTCGTGACCATTACCGAAGACCGTCCCGAAACCTACGAACACATCGAAGGCAAGGGCCTGCGCGGCGAGTACGACGGCAAGAAGCAGCAGTTCGACCTCATCGGACACGCCGTGGTGATCCGCTACATCTGCGGCAAGCCCTACGACACCATACGCGGCGAGCGCATCCGCTATTTCCAGAAGAGCGACATCTACGAGGCCCAGGGCGGACCGGGTTCGGCCGGACCCGACGGCCGGGTGCGCTCGCTGGCCGAGCCCCGCGCCAAGATCGACGCCGCGATGCAGGCCTGTGCGGCGCAGCACGGCAAGCCGGCCGTGAAAAAGCCCGCGAACGCCGCCAAGAAATAATCCGACGGATATTGCACACATGACCGCAACTCCCCCGCCCGCCGCGGCGATCCTGCCGCAAGGCACGCTGCGCGCCGTCGGCCTGCGCAAGACCTACAACGGCCGCGCCGTGGTGCAGGACGTGTCGCTGTCCGTCGCCGGCGGCGAGGTGGTGGGCCTGCTGGGCCCCAACGGCGCGGGCAAGACCACCAGCTTCTACATGATCGTGGGCCTGGTGCCGGCCGACTCCGGCCGCATCGAGATCGACGACATGCCCATCACGTCCATGCCCATCCACAAGCGCGCGCGCGTGGGCCTGTCGTACCTGCCGCAGGAAGCCTCGGTGTTTCGCCGCCTGACGGTCGAGCAGAACATCCGCGCCGTGCTGGAGCTGCAGGTCGATTCCAAGGGCGCGGCGCTGTCGCGCGCCCAGATCGACGAAAACCTGGAAGCCCTGCTCGATGAACTTCAGATCGACCACATCCGCACCAACACGGCGATCTCGCTGTCGGGCGGGGAGCGCCGCCGCGTGGAAATCGCCCGTGCCCTGGCGACCCGGCCGCGCTTCATCCTGCTGGACGAACCCTTCGCCGGCGTGGACCCCATCGCGGTGATCGAGATCCAGCGCATCGTGCGCTTTCTCAAGGGGCGCGGCATCGGCGTGCTGATCACCGACCACAATGTGCGTGAAACGCTGGGCATCTGCGATCGCGCCTACATCATCAGCGAAGGCAAGGTGCTCACCAACGGGCACCCGGACGAAATCGTCAGCGACCCGGCCGTGCGCCGGGTCTACCTGGGCGAACACTTCAAGATGTAGCGCCTGCCTGGCCGGCGGCAGACACCTCGGGCAGGCGCGAGGCCAGGTGCGCCGGCACGGCGACCTGCTGCGCCAGCAGATGAAAAGACAGGCTCTTGCCATGCGCGTCCAGGTTCAGCGCGCTGTTCACGCCGCCGTCCAGCACGCCCTCGAGGACCAGGTTCATTGCCTGCAGGCCCGGCAGCACATAGCGCGTCACGCGTAGCGGCTTTCGGTAGGCAAACCACTGCGCCACGCGCGCTTCGGTCACCTCGGCAAGCAGCAGCCGGTAGCACTCGGCGTCCCATGCGATAAGGCT